>JACDEN010000063.1:2137-9793 GCA_013816415.1 Planctomycetota bacterium | reverse complement strand
GATGCGGCGCTGGTCGCGAGCATGGTGCATTACGGGACGTACACCGTCGGCGCGATCAAGGCGGAGATGCGCGCCGCGGGCGTCGCGGTGCGCGCGTGACCGCGGTCGCGAGCGAGCCGCGCGCGCAGACGCCCGCACCGACGCCGCACGTATCGACCACCATGACCGGGCTTTCATGGGCGTTGGTAGTGATGCTCGTGCTGGCGGCGATCCTCAACTACCTCGATCGCCAGACGCTGAGCACGCTCGGCCCGACCATCCTCGACGAGTTCCACTTGTCGAAGGAGCAGTGGGGGAACATCACTGCGTCCTTCTCGCTGGTCTACATCTTCAGCAGCCTGCTCGGCGGCTGGTGGATCGACCGTGTCGGCGTGCGCAATGGATTGCTGATCAGCACCCTCGTGTGGTCGATCGCCGCTGCGGGCCACGCCTTCGCGCACAGCTACCACGATCTCTGCTTCTGGCGCATGATGCTCGCGCTGGGCGAAGGCCCTGGAGCAGCGGCGTTGGCGAAAGGCATGCGGCGCGTGATGGTGCCGCGCCTGCGCGATACCGGCAGCGCCCTCATCGGTTTCGGTTGGGCGGCAGGAGCGCTGCTCGCGCCGCTGATCGCCGGCTTCATCGCCGAGAAAGCCGGTTGGCGCGGTGCGTTCCTCGCCACTGGCGGCCTGTGCGTGCTGTGGATCCCGATGTGGGCGATCCTCGCGTATCGGCCTGCCGCCCCCTTCCGCTCGGGAACGGTCGAGATCATCGCCGCCAACGACACCGGAATGCGGCGCCTGTCCCTGCGCTCGTTCGCCGTCTGGGCCACCGTCCTGGGCATCCTCTGCACGGTCTCGCCGACGGTCTTCATCAACAATTTCCTGCCGCTCTACCTCAAGGAGGTCTGGCACCTGCAGCAGTTCGAGATCACGCGGATGTACTGGCAGCCCTTCCTCGCGACGGACATCGGACAGCTGCTCGGCGGGCTCTCGGTGTTCGTCTTCGTCCGCTGGCGATGGCGGTACCTCGATGCGCGCACGCTGGTGATGACGTTGGGGATGGTCGGCGCCGCGACCATCCTGCTCGCCCGCACCGCCGATAGCGGCCAGCACGCGATGTACTGGATCGACCTCTCGCGCCTGAGCTTCCAGGCGGCGTACACCGTGCTCGGTGTCTACGGCATCGAGTCGGTCGCTGAGAATCAGACCGCGCTGATGTCGGGGTTGATGAACGCGACCTTCTCGGTGTGCAACTACGTCCTCGCTCCACGCCTCGGTCGGATGGTGGATCAGAGCCACGGATACGATGGCGTGCTGCTGATGATCGCGGTGCTGCCGATCGTCGGGCTGGTGCTGTGGATCGTGCTCAGCCGCCTCGACCAGTGGCGCCACGACCGGCAGCGCTTGCTCGCCGCTCCATCGGCGATGGGATAGCCAGACGATGCTGCCACGATGGATCCTCATGCTCGCGATCGCCGCGGCCGCAGCCGGCGCCGATTCCACATCCGAACCGAAGCCGAAATCCGACCCCAAGCCACCGCCCGCGACTCCTCCGCCCACCGTCGATCCCGCCACCGCCCGCCGCGCGGACCGTGCTGCGCAGGAGTTCCTCGACCAGCAGGCCCGCAACCAGACCCCGGCCGCCCCCGAGGCGATCGCCGATCTGGCGGATGCCGAGGTGCTGCTGCTCGAATGCGCGGCGTTCCTCGACGCCGGCCAATCGACCAAGGCGGGCGAGAGCTTCCTGGGCGCGGGCAAGAAGATGAATGGGATCCCGGCCGACCAGCGCCGGCTTCTCGGGGACCGTTATCGCAAGGCCTCCGGGCGTCTGACCGGGCTGTCACGCCGGCTGTTGGGCGATGAGGCCTATAATCCGCCAGAAGAGCCGGCAGAGGCACCGGTCCCTGCGCCCCAGCCGGCAAAGTAAGGCTGGGCTGGCCCAATTTGTGCTTTTCGCCAGTGATCGGGTCGTTCTGACACTTCCAGCCGGTGCCCCCTGCCCATGACTAGGTCCTCACCGATGGCCAAACGCGATTACTACGAGGTGCTCGGCCTCTCCAAGGGCGCCAGCACCGACGATATCAAGAAGGCCTATCGCAAGCTCGCGATGAAGCACCACCCGGACCGCAATCCGGGCGACAAGGAGGCCGAGGCGAAATTCAAGGAGGCCGCCGAGGCGTACGAGGTGCTGTCCGACGAGGCGAAGCGCGCGCGCTACGACCAGTTCGGACACGCCGGCGTCGAAGGCATGGGCCATGCCGGCCAGGGCTTCAATTCGATGGAGGACATCTTCGCGGCGTTCGGCGATGTCTTCGGCGGCGGTTCGATCTTCGACCAGTTTTTCGGCGGCGGCGGCGGTGGCCGCGGCGAGCGCAATCAGGGAGCCAGCCTCAAGCTCGGTCTCGAGATCACCTTCCGTGAAGCGATGTTCGGGTGCACCAAGACCATCGATCTCAAACGCAACGAGGATTGCGAAACCTGCAGCGGCACCGGCGCCAAGCCCGGCACCAAGTCGGCGGCCTGCCGCCTATGCGGCGGTTCCGGGATCGTGCGCCAGGGGCAGGGGTTCTTCGTCGTCCAGACCGCGTGCCCGCAATGCCACGGCGCCGGCAAGACCATCTCGGACCCGTGCGCGACCTGCCGGGGTGCGGGCTCGGTTCCGAAGAAGGTCACGATCAAGGTCCGCATCCCCGCCGGCATCGAGGACGGATCGCGGCTGCGCGTCTCCGGCGAAGGAGAGCCCGGACGCCAGGGCGGTCCACGCGGCGACCTCTACGTCTACGTGACGGTCAAGGCCGACGCCTTCTTCGAGCGCCACGACCATGATGTCGTATGCAAGGTCCCGGTGACCTATGCCCAGGCCGCGCTCGGCGCCGAGATCGACGTGCCCACGCTCAACGGTTCGGCGAAACTCAAGATAGCGCCAGGCACGCAGCCGAACGAGATCCTGCGCATGCGCGGCCAAGGCGTGCCCACCGGTCGCGGTACGCACCGCGGCGACCAGCTGGTGATCGTCCAGGTCACCGTACCCAAGAAGACCAGCGCACGCCAGCAGGAGCTGTTGAAGGAGCTCGGGGTGATCGAGGAAGAGAGCGGAGAACAGCGTAACTTCTTCGAGCGCATCAAGAGCATGTTCGAGTGACCCCGGGGCAGCCATGAAGAAAGCCGATGACCAGGACCCGACCGCCGCGAGCGCGGACGATGCGGCCGAGGGCGATGCGGCCGCCTCCGCCGATGCGCAGGTCCAGGCGGACGAGCAGATCTCGGTCCCGGCCCAGGAGTTCGAAGCGCTCAAGCGCGAGGTCGCGGATTGGAAGGAGCGCTGCCTGCGCAGCCAGGCCGAATTCGACAACGTGCGCAAACGCCTGCGCAAGGAAGCCGACGAGGCCGGCACCCGCGCGATCGCGCGCTTCGTCAAGCCGATCCTCAACGAGCTCGACAACCTCGAACGCGCCCTCGGCTCGGCCACGCCCGAGGCGTTCAACGAATTCGCGCAGGGCGTCACCATGATCCGTGAGAATCTGCGCTCGGCGCTCGCCAACGCCGGAATCGAGGAGGTCCCTGCCGAAGGCGCCTTCGATCCCTCGCTGCACGAGGCGATCGCCGAGGAGGAGCGCGACGACATCCCGCGCGGCCATATCGCGAAAGTGCACCGCCCGGGATTCCGCCTCAAGGATCAGCTGGTGCGGTCGGCCCAGGTGGTGGTGGCGAAACCGAAGAGCCCAGGTCCGCCGCCGGCGTAGCCGTTCACTCGCGCGGTTTCACCCAGCGCTCGCTCGTCCATTTCATCGCGTGCTTCCAGTCACGGTTCTTCGGCGACATGATGGTCGCCGACGCGTGTCCGTCGCAGTACAGCACGTTGACCCGGCCGGGATGGCGCGAGTCGTCGATCGCGGAAAAAACCGCGTGGCCCCACTGGCCCATGCCGGTCTCGCGCGCGACCGCGTCGACGAACAGCACCATCTCGGATTCATCCGGCGCTGATCCGAGGACGTAGTTCGCCGGTCGGCCGCCGCCGTCGAGATAGGCATTCATCTTGAAGCTCTTCGGCGTGGCGTTGGTGAACAGGGTCGGCCCGTGCCACGAGAAGCCGGCGCATTGGAATATGCGCACGCGCTGCAGGACGTTGTCGCTGTCGCAATACGCTGGCAGTCGGCAGAACCAGGCCGGACTGCGGTCGGGGTCCTCGACGCCCAGATTCCCTTTGGCCGGCAGGCATTGGTTCCAGTCGTCGGCGTAGAGCAGCGCCGCGATGCCGACCTGGCGCAGATTGTTGCGGCACGAGCACGCGATCGCGGCGCGCACCGCCATGCGCAGGCACGGGAACGCCATGCCGCCGATCGCCGCGAGGATCGCGATCACCACCAGCAGTTCAGCGAGGGTGAAGGCGCCGCGTACCGCTGCGGGAGCCCGTTTGCCGGCCATGGTCCGAGGATTGGAGATGTCGGTTCCGGCCACGAGGGCGGCATTTGTATCGGCCCATGAACTGCGTCAATCGTTGCGTGACGTCCTGGCGCAACACTTGCTCCGCCAAGGGATGACACGCCTCCACCGAGCGGGTGCTTTCAGCGGTGAGGAGATGTTGATGAGTCCTCGGCTGGTGACGCGGCGCGGTAGCGCTCGGCCAGCGCGACGATCGAGGTACGCAGGCTCGCCGTCTCCAGGCTGTCGATCGCACCGGCTGGCGCCGCCTCACCAGCAAGGGCGGCATCCGCTTGGCGATTCAGGAATTCCACCGGGCGGTAGATGCGCCGTACCAGATATCCGCCGAGCGTCCCAGCCAGGGCCGCGAGCCCTGCCAATGACCACCAGAAGCTGCGCTCGTCGCCGGCAGACGGCTGCACGCGCTCGCCATAGAGCACGCACAGCGTCCGACCCTGATCATCGCGCACGGGCGCTGCGACCGCCCATCGCCCAGGAGCGAGAGCCCAGCAATGGCCATGATCGACGGCATCGATCAGTTCGGGTGGTGGATCGGCGAGATCGATTCCGAGATCTGCTCCCGCTCGTGCGGCACCTTCCAGGTGATCGCCGACGGCGCTGATCTCCGACAGGGACGTCCATCGCGGATCGGCGGCGAGCGCGGCGGCGAGCGTTGGCCGCACATGGCTGCGCTCGAGATCGGCGAGCGCCGACAGATCGGCGGCCGCCATCTCAGCCATCGCTGCGCGCGTCGCCGCGCGATCGGCGAGGTGATGCCACGCGAGCAGCGCCCCGGCGGCAGCGGCGACGGTCAGCGGCGCCAGCCAGCAATTCAGTCTCAAGCTGCGCAGAGATTCCATGTGGCCGATGCTCACACCCATGGATCAGCGATCAATTATTTTCGTCGAGATTCTGCTCGAACGACTGGCTGCGTTCAGCCCTTGAAGGTGGCTGGCGCAGGGCCCAGGAACGACGCGTTCAGCAGCCGCTCGGGGATCCCATCCTTGTCGCCGCTGAAGCCGTCATTGATCAAGGGGCGCGTTTCCTGAAGGGATCCATTGAACTGCAACGCCCGTTTCGCTTCGAGCGGCGTCGAGGTCGCCCCCAGCGGAAGCGAGCCCCGCTGACCGACCAGATACAGGGCGACCGCTCCAGCGACATGTGGGCTCGCCATGCTGGTGCCGCTCATGCTGGTGTAGCCGCCTGCCTTGTAGGTCGAGCGGATGTCCACCCCCGGAGCGGCGATATCGACCGGAGCACCAAAATTGGAAAACGTCGCGAAGGAATCATCGATGCCATAACCGGTTCCGGGTCCGACCCCTCCGGCCTTGCCGTCGGAATCGGCGATCGCGGAGACCGTGATGACCTCGTCGTAGGCTGCAGGCACCGAGGTCTGCGCGTCGGCGCTGGAATTTCCGGCGGCGACAACGAAGACCACTCCGGCGGCCACGGCAGCGGCGATGGCCGTGTGCATGGGATCCGGGCCGGTCGGCACGGAGCCCCCGAGGCTCATATTCGCCACCTCGATGCCGTGCACGGGATCAGCGACGTAGTTGATGCCGCTGATGATGTCACTGGTGTATCCGCTGCCGCGGCTGTTGAGCACCTTGACCGCCCACAACCGCACTCCGGGAGCGACTCCGACCACGCCGACGCCATTGTCGATGGCGCCGATGGTCCCGGCGACATGGCTGCCATGGCCGTTGTCGTCATTCGCGGTCGTGGTACCCGCCACGAACGAGACTTGGCGGCTCATGCTCACATTGAGATCCGGATGGGTGAGATCGATGCCGGTATCGATCACCGCGACGTCGATATCCACGCGATCGGCGACGACATCGATCCCATCGATATGCGCGAGCGCATTGCTGGCCGCATGGATCCGCGACACACCGGTCGGAATGGCCTGACCGGTGTGCGGCGGCGGTCTCGTCGGTTTTCCAGCGACGCGCACCGGCGGCAGCGACAGGATGCGATCCTCGACCACGTACTTGACGCGCGCGTCGGCAGCGATGGCCGCCTCGCGCACTCCGAGCTCGCCCGCGAAGCCATGGAGGGCGGTCGCGAAATGGTGGTCCGCCTTCACCTGGTGCTTGTTCTGCAGATCGGTGATGGCCGTCTCGACATCGACCCCGTCCTTGAACACCACGATCGATCGTTTGGCGTGACCATCGGCCGCATCCGCAGCCTCGGCCCGCAGCATCGACGGCAGGAGGAGCGACAGCGACACGACGACGATAGGAACCAGGCGCATGGCGACTCCAGCAGAAGGAGCCAGGTTCTAACCAATCCGCAGCGAATTCAAACGTCCAGACTGCGCGCGTCGGGCACCGAGGGCCGATACAACGCTAAAACAAAAGGGGCATCAGGCTTTCGTGTGGGTCGGATAGCTCGCCCCGGGCGGGACATTTGCCATGATCGGTCATGCGCGACCGTGAACTCTACCAACAGATCTTGGGCCTTC
This sequence comes from Planctomycetota bacterium, assembly GCA_013816415.1. GTDB lineage: Bacteria > Planctomycetota > UBA11346 > UBA11346 > UBA11346 > JACCZE01. Next base: position 2,926 of record JACDEN010000063.1, on the reverse strand, counting down.
AGTCTCCCTGGAAGGTGTCCGACATCCGGCTGAGCCTTACCGACCGTCAGGTCGTGATCGTGGTGGTCCGCGATCCCGTGGTGTCGCTCACTTGTCCGGTGTGTGGGCAATCCTGCAGGGTGTACGATCATCGGAAGCGCATGTGGCGCCACTTGGACACCTGCCAGTTGCAGACAGTGATTGAGGCAGAAGTTCCGCGCGTCTCGTGCCCCGAACATGGCGTGCAGCAGATTGCCGTGTCGTGGGCCGAGCCTGGTGGCCGATTCACAGCCCTGTTTGAGGCGATGGTGATTGCGTGGTTGGGCGAGGCGCCGATTGCGGCGGTAGCCGCGTTGGTCGGCTTGAGCTGGGATCAGGTGGATGGGATCCAGCAGCGAGCGATTGATCGCGGACTTGCCCGTCGGAAACCAGCCGTCGTGAAGAACCTGGGTATCGATGAGACCTCGTACCAAGACGATCACGAATACATCTCGGTGATCACCGACCGGGATCGTCGCGTGGTGTTGGAGGTCCTCGAAGATCGGAAGAAGGAGACCGTGCTGGCGCATTGATGAGCACCAAGCACTGCGAGCGAGCGGTGGAAAAAGCATCCTCACCCACACCAAGCATCAGTGGCTGAGGAACTCGGAACGCATGGACAATCGCAGCCGAACCTGGTTCATGGCATTGACCAGAGCCTCGCTCAAGACTGCCCGCGCCTGGGCTATCAAAGAGCAGGCCGGCAAGCTCTGGTCATTCACCTCACGCACCTGGGCCGAGAAAGCATGGCGCCGACTCCTGGGATGGATG
>JACDEN010000063.1:0-2127 GCA_013816415.1 Planctomycetota bacterium | reverse complement strand
CGCCAAGACCATCAAGACCCACCTCTGGGGCATCCTCAACGCCATTGTCACCGCATCGACCAATGCCATCGGTGAATCGCTCAACGCGCGCATCCAGAAGATCAAAGGTGAGCGTCAAGCCGGCCTGACTTGGGATGGTCACTGAATTAGAGTTCTGTCAAAGTCCGTGTCTATCGCTCACGGAGACTGCTCCTTCGCCATTCTGGCTAAAACCATGCCGGCGTGTTGCCTGATGCCGACATCAGAATCTGAAGCGAGTGTCTTCCACCAGACCATAAGCACCGCTTTTAATATTGGGCCTGAAACATCTAGTCCTGATTCTAGGCGATCAGCCGCATGCGAACGCTGATCCGGCGGCAGTGAATTAAAGGCCTTTTGCATACAGCGAAGGACATCGCCATCATTCAAAGCAAGCATTCCATTGAGCAGTTCCTCCGACCACCCGGGCCCCTCGGTCCACAGGAGCGTTGGAACCGCGCTCGATTGCAGAGCGGTCAACGCGCCTGCATGGTCATCCGCCAATGCGTGCGAAAGGCGGATGACTGTCGATGCGACCCAAGCCCCGCCCGCCGGGCCCTTCGACGGGGACATAGCATCCGAAGTGATCCCAGAGAGAATTTTCTCAATCGGCAATGAGGTGACTGGAGCGGCGGAGAAAGGATCCACGCGGAGGTCAATCGAATCCGCAGGATCAACCGGAACGTCGCACCACACCAGCCAGATGCCTCCATCCTTGGCGTTCTGCTGCGCTAACAGATTTCTGAGTGGGATCTTCGTCGCGAACGGAAGCACCTGGCTTAGGGTTGGCGGCTCCGATCCCGCTGGTACAAGGAGTAGTCGCTCCCTGGGTTTCTGTGCAATATCAATAGAGACCGTTCGTTTCACGGTCAGGCTGAGAGAGGCCATCCTCTCCTGATTGAAGTATTCCAACAACGATTGCTCGGTCGCCAAGGCCGGGCAGTCCGCGGACAATAATCTCCCGGTGAAACTTTTATCGATCCCAGATACGGTGATAATCGGAACTCCCGTTCCGTTCGCGATAGAAGTCAGGAGATGAGCCTGCGAGCACCACGCGAATAGCGCCTCTCGAGCAGTCTCCTTACGGAGCGAGATCGGAGGAATCCAGGGCATAGGCTGGTCATTGGCCCAGGCAACATCGCCGAGAATCACGAGAGCGCGATCGACTCCCGACTGAGCGAGAGCACAGCCGATGGCTTCAGGGAGACGTGCTTCGCCGGTGATTATGCTCTCGCTTCCGCTCACAGAGCCAGCGAACCCCCAACACCACAGCAGTCCAAGAGCTAGGATTCGGAGTGGTCGATTGGTTGATGAATCCATGGGAGGCAGCCTCACTCGCTCAGGTGGAAAGTGTACGTAGTGGTCAACGTCAACACGGCCGGCGTCACATCCGCTATCACCACGGCAAACGTGTTGCGAGCAACAATCGAATCGAGCTTTTGGTTGACCGAAGCATGCCAATCGTGTGTATTCATGGAAAGAATGGTCTGTCCCTTGAGGGTGGTATCCCATTGCCCACTTTTGGCTGGATCCTTGGATCGGAGATCTTCCAGGGGCACGTTTTGGATTATGAGGTCGTCACGGAAATCGCCGGGATTATTAAACCAAGCACTTCCTCCGACCTGTACCTTCTTGGCGATCCAGGCGGTGATGGCCGGGTATGGACTGACGAGCGGAGTGTCTTCGCGGTGCATGGTTTTCGCACCTCCGAAGGCGCTCAGAGTGATGTCCTTCTTGAACTGGTCGCGTAGAAAATACTTCGCCTGATATTTCAACAGCACCGGAGAAATTTTACTTTCCACGGTCACGGTCAATCTTTGATCCGCAGTCTTGCCAGGACGCGCGAACTTCGGATGCGTTAAGTTGAGTGGCTTCGAATCATTGTTGCAGGCGCTCGGCAAGGCAGGTGCCTCGACCTTCACCTTATCGGCATCTTCTGCCGCGGTTGGGGTGTACGGCGCCACAATCTTGGTCTTCACCGCCTTGGGGCTGTTATTGGGATCGAAGCCCAAATCCACAAGATAGGACCACGTTAACGATGAGTCTTTAGGGAACACGGTTGCGGTCAGTATAGTTGTTCCCCCGCACAGCAGGCGGTTGTTCATAGGC
>JACDEN010000495.1 GCA_013816415.1 Planctomycetota bacterium | reverse complement strand
GGCTGTACAGGAACAATCCGGCTCCCGCGATGGCGCCCACTTCGAGATACTCGACCGCGCCCCACCGCTTCACGATCAGCGGAAGCTCGACGACGTCCTTGCCCCAGTCGGCGAGGAATCCGGCATTCGCATGGGCATTCGGATTGGAGGTCGGCCAGTGGTCGCTTGCGCCCGTCGGTTCCTTCGCCGGCATCGATGCCACGGGCGGCGTCGCACGGCCGCAACCGCCCTGGACCATGACCAGCACCACGGCGACAGCAGACACGGAGATCGATCGGGAAGGACTCATGCGGATCGGCGAGGATCCTAGGAAGACTCCCGAGCAAGCGAGTACTTACCGGCCAGCGGGAACCGCCGGCGCCGTCTCGATGACGAGCTGGTCGAGGTGCCGACGCACATCGGCCTGGTTCGACTGGAACATGATCCGGACTTCCAGCGGCACATCCCAGGCCATCGCGTCCTCGAAACGCTCCACCAGCGCATAACCGATCGCCGAGACCGCGCGTACCGCACCGTCGCTGCCGCTGGCGCTGCGCAAGGCGGTCACGCACGCCATCACATAGCCCTTAAGGTCGCGGTCGAAGGACGGCGGTTCCTGCCCCAGTGCCCGCAGCACCTCGGAATTTTCGAGGACGTGGCGCTCGACGTCCGCCTTCATCCGATAGACCTCGTCGCGCACGGCCGGCGCGTCGAGATGTCGGATGGCGAGGTCGTAGGCCTTGATGCAGTCGATCTCGAAGCGGGTGAGCGAATCGAGGCGGGCGGCGGTGCGGTGGGGATCCATGGGAACCTCTCGATGTCAGAACTGCCAGGGAGATGGCACGGACCCTGGCATGACACCGGCATTCTACCGCATGGGGTTTGGCCAGGCGCATCCCGATCCGCCGATCCAGACATGGCACTGTGGAGTCCACGGTCCTTTCCATTGAATTCGCGCTGCGGGGAGCTGATCTTGGGCCGTTAGGAGCAGGTAGCGAATGGAGGACGTCTCGTGGATCGATGATCTCGCTCATGAACTGCGCACGCCGCTCACTCCGATGATGCTGCTGGTGCATCTGCTCGAAGAGCATCCCGATATGCCGCCGTCCCTGATCGGTCATGTGCGCATGCTGCGGGAGAACATCGAGGGCGAATCGCGGCTGCTGGACGACCTCTTGGACCTGTGCCGATGCGAGCAGGGGCGCCTGCGCCTGGATCGCGCGCCGCTGGACCTCGATGCGGCGATGAGCGATGCGATCGCGCTGGCTTCCAGCGAACTCGAACGGACCCCGGTCATCCCGCGGCTCGAGGTGGCCGGCGCCCGCATCGATGGTGATCGGCCCCGCCTGATCCGGATGATCGGTGGTCTGATCGTCGCCGCGGGCGGGCGCGCTCCGGCTGATACCCCAGTCACGGTGGCGACCACCGAAGAGGGCGGCCAGGTCGCGATCACCATCAGCGACCGCTCGCAGACCGACGCCGCCGCACTCGCCTCGGCACTGAACGTGGCGGGATGGTCTTCCAATCGGGTCGCTCGCGGATTCGGCACGCGATTGACGAGCGCGGTCGTCGCTCTGCACGGGGGCAGCGTCTCGGTCGCGTCGACCCCCGGATCCGGAACGCAGGTGACGCTGCTGCTGCCGCGCCATCGTGGGGACGCCGGCCAGCGCTGATCAGGCCTCGGGCTTCGACGCGCGCGCGCGGCGCGCTTGGCCGGCGCGCTTCGAGCGTTTGCCGCGGCGACCTGTGGGCAGGCGCTCCTCCATCATCGCACTGGGTCGATCGTCATTGCGCCAGACGCAGTGGGCTCCGAGGACCGCGAGGCCCGAACCCACCATCAGCGGGGCAGCGACCTTGGCGATGTTCAGCGCCGAATTCGATTTCCGCCCGTCACGCATGTGGTCGACGAGGGCGTACGTGCCGTACGCGAGCGATCCGACCGCTCCCGTGAGATAGATGATCGGATACCAGGCGTCCCGGTCGGGGGCATATTCTTTCAATCCAGTAAACGACTTCTTGAAATTCCACATGGGAGGCTCCTGAAGAGTGCCCCCTATTATGTCCCTGATCCGTGGGACATTTCAACGTGTCCCTGCGCATGCTTGGACAGTTCGGCTGCGGCTCATCCCTTGACCGCGCCCAAGCCGGATAGAATGGTGGGCCGCGCCTCATCCTCATTCTCATTCTCATCCTCATCCTCATCCAGGTGTCGGAGCTGCCCGGACGGCAGCGAAGGATCCCATGCGACCTGCACCGCAATCGCCATCTCAATCCCCAGTAGCGCACGAGCGCGGCGCAGGACACTCCGCCAGGAGCTCCGAGCGTGGAACCATGAATGAGCTGCAGGCGATCGAGGTGCGCGGCGCGGAAGAGCACAATCTCAAGAAGGTCGATCTCGACATCCCCAAGAAGCGTCTGGTGGTGTTCACCGGCCCGTCCGGCAGCGGCAAATCGTCACTCGCCTTCGACACCATCTACGCGGAAGGGCAGCGCCGCTACGTCGAGAGCCTCTCGGCGTATGCGCGACAGTTCCTCGGACAGCTCGAGAAGCCCAAGTTCGAAAGCATCCGCGGCCTGTCGCCGACCATCGCGATCGAACAGAAGTCGGCGTCCAAGAATCCGCGCTCGACGGTGGGCACGATCACCGAGATCCATGACTACTTGCGCGTCCTGTGGGCGCGCATCGGCGTGCAGCACTGCAGCCAGTGCGGGCAGGCGGTCGGCCGGCGCAGCCTGGACGAGATCGTCGAGGCGGTGCTGAAGCTGCCCGAGAACAGCCGCGTCCTGGTGCTCGCGCCGAAGATCGGAAACCGCAAGGGCGAGCACAGCGATCTGCTCGACCGGGCGAAGAAGGCTGGGTTCACCCGCGTGCGCGTCGACGGCAAGGAATTCACCCTCGACCAGCCGATCCCGCTGAACAAGAAGGTGAAGCACCGCATCGACATCGTGGTCGACCGCCTGATCATCAAGGATTCGATCCGTAGCCGATTGTCGGACAGCGTCGAGACGGCGCTCAGGGAGGGCGAGGGGAAGATGGTGGTGGCGCGGGTGGTGGAGGAGTCGTCCGACGTCCGACGTCCGACGTCCGACGTCGACAGCAAGAAGCCCAGCAAGAAATCAGATCGTCAGAAGCCGGCCACTGACCAGGAGACGTCGGACGTCGGACGTCGGACGTCGGACGATCTCTTCTTCTCCGAACACCTCTACTGCCACACCTGCGACCTCAGCTATCCTGACCTCGAGCCGAATTCGTTCAGCTTCAATTCGCCGCTCGGCGCGTGCCAGGGATGCAACGGCCTCGGTGGCACCACCGCGGTCGATCTCGACAAGCTGATCAACGA
>JACDEN010000494.1 GCA_013816415.1 Planctomycetota bacterium | reverse complement strand
GTACTGGCTCACGGGAGCGAGCACGCCACCACAGTTCAGCTTTCCCGCGCGCGAAGCCGGTGTGCTCGAAGCAGATCCATTCCTTCTGGTAGCGGTTCAGGCCGATCTCGTATTCGACGCGCAACGATTTGGGGGCATCCGGCGGCGCACCGCGCTTCTGGTGGACGGCGAAGAAGGTGTCGCGGACGACATACTCCGAGGTCGTCACCTGCCCCGACAACACTCCGGCCGATGACGCCTCGCGTTCGTGCTGGTCGCGCTCGGGAGGTGGGAACTGAAAACCACACTGCGGGCAGGTGGCGAAACCGGCGGCGATCACTGCCTGACACTGCGGACATTCCTTAGCCGGAGGCTGGCCACCATCGCGCCCGTCCTTCTCCGCGATGGAAATGGCATCCACCGGTCCGTGCCGCAACACGTTGCCGCCGAAGTCGAGGACCAGGCAATCCTGCTTGCCCGGCGCGAGGCGAAAACCCCGGCCGCAGTTGCCGACAACGCATACTTTCCCATTTCGGCGAGTAACGAGCGTACCAAGGGAGGTAGCGAGACACCAAACATACTCGTCGCGCTCAACGGCAACGGGGTTTAGTGCGCATCGTCTTGGCGCGATCCTTGATGGACGCTGTACTATACCTCCTACCGTTGCAGTGGTCTGTTTACGAATATGGAGTACGTAGCTCGGCTTTGGATTGCGCTGATTCCAACTCGACCGCGAATGGCTGGTATTGATGTTGCATCGATAGCCACGTTGAATGAGCAGGGATTGCAATTGATCAGCTAGAAAACGATGTTCCCCGATGCAGATGGCTCTGGTGCGGCGCGTCCAGGTGATTTTCTGAGACTTATGGCCATCTCCGAGATTCATCGCTTCCAAGAGAATCTCGACCTGTCGCTGCGAAATGTTAGCGAGTGAATCGAGGATCGGGCGATCGAGATAAGGGGCGAGATCGCTCCATCCACGCAGATGCCGATTGCTCCCACGCGGCTTACCATATGGCACGACATAGGTGACTGCGTCAGGATATTTCGCGAGTTTCCCCGCCCTTTTCTGCTGATATCGGCGGAATCCGAATCCGCATCCTCGCAGCATATCTTCGATATTTTCAAGATACGGACTTGCGGCCGATTGCGCGATAACGACCGCGTTGTTGTGCGGATTACGATGACCATCAGTCAGAAGCCATCCGAGAAAGCGAAGTTCGTCATCGTTGAGGGAAATGCCTGGACCATCATTCACGCCCGCGATGGGCAGCAGGAACGAGTCGCGGTAGGATGCCAACTGCTCTGCTTCCGCACGTTGCCAGTGCCTGCACGTTCTGCTGCGGCCGCGATAGATCATGGTGTGAGTGCTAGTCACCCGAAGATCAAGATGCGGCGCGCGAATCGCAAAGATGCCTTCGCCGGGTGCCAATGGACGATGCACTTTATTTTCTGCAGGGCACCATTCCACGCGACTGGTGTCGAGATCGAACGCGGCCACCTCATCGCCAACGCTGACCTCATGGCACCGAGCCCATCCACGGCGCGTTAGTACTTCCGTCTGCATATCAAGGCACATTTGGTAGTAGAGGCCAGCCGACATGGTCGGACGTAGCAACGCCACGCAGTCTACTTGGGGCGCATCGAATCCGGTGGTGAGCACTGCCACATTGACGAGGTATCGCAGTTCGCCGCGCTTGAACCGGGCGACGATGCGGTCGCGCTCGGCGTCGGGTGTGTGGCCGAAGATGCAGGCGACTTCCAAGCCGTTCGTCTTCTGTAGGACTGCAGCGACGTGTTCAGCGTGCGTCACTCCGGCGGCGAAGATGAGGCAGGCCATCCGTTCGCGGGTCTGTTCGACGATCTCGCTGCAAGCCGCACGCACGAGATCGTCGGTATCGCACAGGCGCTCGACCTCTTCGGCGACGAACTCGCCGGCGCGCACATGCAGACCCGTGGTGTCGGCCTTGGCCTTGCCCGCCTTGCTGATCAGTGGAGACAGGAACCCGTCGCGGATCAGCTCCTTCACTCCAACCTCGTAGCAGACGTGGTTCAGGATGTTGTCGGGTCCACAGATCGCCCCGTCCTTGAGTCGGAACGGCGTAGCGGTCAGCCCGATGACGCGCAGGTGCGGGTTCACCACCAGCGCATCGCGCAGGAAGGTCTGGTACATGCCCTCGCCATCCGGCGGGATGAGGTGTGCCTCGTCGATGAGCACGATGTCGAAACGGCCCAGGTCGCAGGCTTTCTGATAGACCGACTGAATGCCGGCGATGATTACCGGATGGTCCAGATCGCGGCGCTTCAGCCCGGCGGAGTTCACGCCCACCAGCAGTGGCGAGAGAAAGCGCGCGGCTTGGCCAGCATTCTGGTCCACCAACTCTTTCACATGGGTGAGCACCAGGATGCGCCCATTCCAGCGCTCCACGACATCGGCGCAGATCCTGCCGACGATAACGCCTTTGCCGCCTCCCGTGGGGATGACGACACAGGGGTTGTCCTCGCGGGCAGACAGGTGCTCGTAGACGACGGAAACCGCCGTCTCCTGGTAGGGCCGCAGGCTGACCATCAGGCGACCTGAGTGCGCCGGCGATACGCGCGGCGGAGTGCGACGGCGTGACCGCCGGGAAATTTACCATCGAGCACCGCCTGCGCCTGATCGTTGGTGACCTTCCCGCTGTCATCGACCAGGTGGTAACACCGCGCCGCAGCGCGCATGACCGCATCGAAACCGTGGACCTGGAGCAGGTTGTTCCAGCCTTGGCGCTGCGCCGATCCTGACTCGCCGAGGTCGGCCAGCAGGCCGAGGAAATGAAGCGACGTCTCGTCGATGGCGTGGCGCTTGGGCAAAACGGGTCGATCGCAGCGGATACCTGCAGCATTGAGGAAAGGTGTGCTGTCGCTCATGATCGTTGCTCCAGGAGGCGGCCGTACTCGGTCAGGCAGAGGGAATCGGCGATGCCGTCGTGCGGAACGCGGCAGCCGGGAAGCACGAGATCAGCGGTCGGCCAGCGACTGGCGCAGAACTGCACCGCGCCGGCCTTGTCATGCGGCAGGCCCAGGAGCACCCGCTTCTTCCAGATGGTGGATGGCACCAGGACGACGGAGGCGCCGAGCGCGGCACAGACGCCGCGCACCATGCCCCAGCCGGTGCCGAAGCGGAATGTCGAAGCCACGCCCTGCTTGGGCATGGCGCCGACTTTCTCCAGGCAGACGCGGCCAATGTCCTGGTGCTGGTCGAAGCAGCGCAGCGATCGAAATAAATCAGCGAGGCCAGCGGCGTGGACCTCGCCGCCAGCCACGGGCATTGGCCACGTCCCGACCACCTGGCCCGCAGCGTCCAGGGC
>JACDEN010000493.1 GCA_013816415.1 Planctomycetota bacterium | reverse complement strand
ATTTTCCTCCGGTTCGGCTTATCTTGGAAAAGGATGCGGAAGGGATGGGCCCAGAATACGAACTGCTGCAACAGTCCCAAGATCGGCACCCAGCTCTTCCACGCCGAATTGAGCACCCCGATCGCCAGCTTCGAGCGCTGCTCCGGATTGCGGACCGCCGCGAGGGTCGGATCCTTATTGATATTTCCGACCCAGACATGGTGCTCGTGATGGATCTGCTTCCAGGGGAAGTAGGGAAGACCGCAGAGGATGCTTCCGAGGTGGCCGGTGATGGTGTTCACGGCTCGATGATGCGAGCAGTTTCCATGACCGGCTTCATGCAGGAGTGAAAATCCATGGAACGCGGTGATCGCTATCAGGATTTGAGCGATGCAATACGAGACGACCTCGTCGGCTTGCAGCAATCCGATCACCAGGGCGATGAGCGCGATGTCGCAGGCGAGGATGACTGCGGAGCTCCGAAATGATTTCGAGAATTTCAGTCGCGTCCGGATCTGCAGGTAGGCGCGCCTATCCATGGCTCTCCTGTTTCGTCCCGCCGAATGACATCCGGCTGCCGTGTTCCAGGTCATCGCTGGCGAACGCCGCGGTCTCTGCTGCGATGTCCTCCTCCAGACCAGGATAGCATGCCTGCACGTGGCGCTGGGCCGCGAGCGTGGCCGACGCCATCAGCGGACGGCGACGGACGAACCACTCGATCAGCTCGTCGCGGGCGAGGGGGCGCCGCGCGTCGCGCAGGTACCCGTAGAGTCCGGCGGTCTGCTCGCGACCGAAGAAGAAGCTCCACAGGCTGCTCGGCCCGGTGCCATAGGCCGCGCGGAAGCGCTCCGAGAGTCCGTCGAAGGGCACCTGCAGGAGCACGGCGGGCACGCCGCCCACCTTGGCGCAGCTGCGCTCCTCGCCGCAGACCGAGAACAGCAGGGTGCGCTGGTAGAACGCGGCGTGGCGCGGACTCACGGTGATGATCAGGTCGGTCGCCCCATCGAGGAACGCCGACATCATGGCGAGGCGGAACGACTGCATCAGCACGTCGGTTCCCGCGCGCAGCGACAAGCCATCGCTCGCGAGCGAGACGAACTCGCATGGACGCCGACACTCCGCGCGCAGCGGCGCGAGGCGGTCGCCGTAGATCTCGTCTGCCGGCAGCCCGAGCGGCGAGTCGAGCACCACGGTGACCGCGCCGACGTCTCGACCGCCGTGCGTCGCGAGGATGGTGGTGGTGTCGGGCAGCGCATCGTGCAGCGCGTACCAGGCGCCGTCCGCGTCCGGTCGCGCGAATTCCTTCGCCACATACGAGCGGTGCACCAGCCGCCAGGCGCGCAGGCGCTCCGCGGGGGTGGCGGCCACCGCGACCGTGAAGCGTCCGTCGCTGCCGAATGGCCTCGGCCCGCGTGGCTCGGAGCCGATCGCGCGCAGGATCTGAGTGAGGTTCGATCGCTCGTCCATATGCCCTCCTCGTCCACCTGATTGGGACGAGTTCGCGCGAGCGGGCAGGAGCGATCACAACCAGCGAGCTGGCAGCCGGTTACCTCCGATCAGCGGCGCTGGCAGCGCCTAAGGTGAACGACCGCAGCGGATTGCGGGAAATATTGCCCGCTCGCCCCGCTCTCGTCCAATCATTGGTGAAGAGATGCCATGGATGCCGTGACGATCGATGGGCTGGTGGCGCGGGCGCAGGCGGGCGACCGGCGGGCATTCGACGGCATCGTCCTCGAGCTGATGGACGAGGTGCGCCTGTATCTCGCCGCGCGCTGCTCCTCGCTTGAGCTGGTCGAGGAAGTGCTGCAGCGCGCGTTCATCACCTGCCACCGGATCCTCGCGCGCTACGAGATGCGCGGCACGTTCCTGTACTGGCTGAAGGGGATCGCGCGTCTGGAGATGCTCAATGCGCTCTCCGAACAGATGCGCAGCCGCGAGCTCGACGGGGACACGCTCGAACGGCTGGTGTGCCAAGGCAGCCATGAGGTGCTCGAAGAGGACTCGAAACACAGCGGCGAGCGCGTGGTGCACCTGCAGGATTGCCTGCAGCGCCTCTCGCCGCGTGCGCGGCAGCTTTTGGCGCGCCACCACTCCGAGGGGATACCGCTCAAGCGTCTCGCGCAGCAGTTCAAGCAGACCGAGGACGCGATCGCGAGCGTGCTCAAGCGCATCCGCCGCGACCTGCGTCTGTGCATCGAAGGCCGAGAGACGCCGGCATGAGCGTGGTGCCCCCCGATTACGACCGCCTGCTGCAGGAGTACGTGGAAGGAAGCCTGGATCCCGACGGCCGCGCGCGGCTCACGGAGCTGCTGGCCCAGGCCGACCTCCGCCAGGCGTTCGCCCGCGACGTGCACAATGCGGTGCTGGTTTCAAGCGCGTTGCGCGGTCACGACGCTTCCGCGTTCGCGTCGCGCCTGTCGTACCTGCTCGACCGCCAGCGCCCGAGCAAACGCGCCCACACCATCGCTGGCATCCACCGTGGACTCGCCACGCGATACCGCGTCAGGCGTTGGCTGGGCGGCGCCGCCGCCATGGCCGCCGCGGCCATGATCGTGCTGGCGGTGTGCTGGTCGCACCTGCGCGTCGATCCGGCCTTGCCGACCATGACGATGGTGACGATGGACACGGGGTCGACGACCACGATCGCGCGCGTTCATGATGGCCAGCAGGTGACGGTGCCGGCCGGATCGAGCGCCAGTGCGCGCTACGATGACGGCTCGGCCCTCGCAATCGACGGCGGCAGTGAGCTCGCCTTCTCGTCCACCGCTGGCGCCAAGCGCATCAGCGTCCAGAGCGGTGCGCTGCGTGCGATCATCAATAAGCAGCAGGCGCCGCTGGTGGTGGTCACCCCGCAGGCCGAGGTGACGGTCTTCGGCACCGTGTTCGCGCTGGTGGTCGATACGCGAGCGACGCGCATCGTGATGGAAGCCGGCGAGGTGCGCATGACGCGCCTCGCTGACCACGCCTCGATCGCCGTCGCTTCAGGCTTCACCTGCGAGACCGGCACGGGCGCCGACCTTCCGTTGGTCGCGAAACGGACGGCGCCTTCCGAACCGGATCCGATGGTCGGGGACGCGGTCGGCGTCGTCAGCGGCATCCTCGTGCGATGCGATCGCACCCAGGACCTGTCCAGCCCCGAAGCGTGGCAGCGCCTCGTCGCTGCATCGGGCGCGCGCGACGAGCAGGTCGCGCAGCTGATCTGGAGCACCGTGCGCGCGCATCTCTGGCTGGACCGCGCGCCGCCGATCGCGGTGGGGGCCGGCGAACCCGACGATCCGTTCGAGATGTTCAACGCCTACGGCTACGGCTCGACGGCCATGACCGCCGCCGCCACCGAGGGTTTGGCGCG
>JACDEN010000492.1 GCA_013816415.1 Planctomycetota bacterium | reverse complement strand
CAAGCGCGCCTCCTGACTCCGACGTCGGACGTCGGACGTCGGACGTCGGACGTCGGACGCCCCCCTCGACTCCCCATTTACCGCCCCGGATCCCGGCGATCATACCACCCGAACGCCAACGCTCACCCTCGAGTCGCCGACGATGTACACCGCCCTCGCTCCCGTCACCTTGAAGTCGGGCGAGCGCGTCGAGTTCGGAGTGGTGGCAGCTCCGGATGCCGACTGGAGCGCGCGCCTCCAGAAGCTGCTCCTGCACAAGGACGACATCTGGCAGTGGCAGAACACCGAGCTGCTGACGACGCCGGTCGGCATCGAGCCGTACTTCTACATCCTGCACCGCGGCGGAAAGCCCTTCGCCAACATCATGACCGCCGAATACCGCGGCGTCGGCCTGTTCGGCCACGTCTGGACCGACGAGGCCGACCGCGGACAGGGAGCGTCCTCGTCGATCATGGCGCAGCAGATGGAGCACTTCCGTTCGCGCGGCGGCAAGGCGCTGTACCTCGGCACCGGCTTCGACGGCGTCCCCTACCGCATGTACGCCAAGCTCGGCTTCGTCGGCATCGAGGACGGCAGCGGCTCGATGACCTGGACGCCCGGGCCCAAGGCGCATTTCGAGGCCGACTATTTCGCCAAGGGGCCGGCGACCGTCTCGCCCCTCGATTGGACGCATTGGCCGACCTCGTCGCCGCTCTTCGCGTCCGCCCTGCCGGGAGTCGTGCGCAGCAGCAACCTGCGTCTGCTCGGCCGCACGCTGACCGAAGGTCCGTTCCTGCCGGTCATCCGCGACGAGCGCAAACGTCGCGCCGACGGCGCCGCGCCGCGCGCGATCGCGCTGGCGAAAGACGACAATGGTGCCGTGGTCGGCTTCGCCATGCTCGAGGTCCACCCCGCGTGGCCGGACGCCAAGCAGCTCGACCTGTGGTGCCACCCGGATTTCTGGGACCGCGCGCCCGAACTGATCGCCCCGCTCGGGCTCGCCACCGCCGGGCGCACCATCGCCTACGGCGACGCCGAGACTCCGCTCAGGAACCGCGCGCTCAAGGCCGCCGGCTTCCACGCCATCGGCACGCTGCCGAAATTCGTCGCCGCCGACGTGATGAAGAAGCGGCTGGTCGACGTCATCGTCTACGACCACGGCTGAAATGCCCGTCACCGCCGACATCCCGATGCCGATCCAGGTGGTGATCGACGACGTCGGCTGGTGGTCGGGCCGCAACGGCAGCGCCGACAACGAGCCGTACCGCACCGGCATCGCCCGCGACCATGTGCCTGCCGACTACCAGGCGATCGTCGATCTCGGCCGCGCCACCGGCACGCGACCGCAGGCCGCGATGATCCTCTGTGAATGGGACAAGGAGAACATCCTGCGCGAGGTGCCGACCGCGACCTGGATGGGCGCATCCTGGGACAACTCGCGGCGGGTCGGTCCGTGGATGGACGAGGCCGCCGCGATCATGCGCGAGGGCCGCGAGCATGTCGAACTCACGCTGCACGGCGTCGGCCACGAATACTGGGGCGGCGGCCGGTTCACGCGCGCCGAATGGCACGACGGCGAGGGTCGGATGCGCCCGCGCGACGAGGTGCTCAAGCGCCTGGACTGCTTCCGCCGCATCCTCGATCAGCACCGCCTGGGGCCGTTCCCGACCTCGTTCGTGCCCTGCGCGTTCATGCACCGCTTCGGCGGCGGCCTCGCGGACATCCTGCGCGACCACGGCGTGGATTTCATCTCCACCCCCTATCACTCCATCTTCGGCCTGCCGACGCCGCGCTGGCGCTGGTTCGACTTCGACGGCGACACCATGACCGTGGACCGACCCGGCGATCGCTTCGATTGGCACCAGATCGGCCAGCTTCCGAGCGGCGAGATCACGCATCCCACGGTGGGCATGCACTGGCCGCACGTGCTGCACGCCGATCCCGCGCGCAACGGCGAAACCGTCGCGGCGTGGGCCGCGTTCCTGATTGAGCAGGGGCGCCAGCCGGGCAAGCTGCTGGCGCGTGACAACAACGAGTTCCGCACCCAGCTCGCCCATCACGTGTGCACCACGCGCACGCTGCGCGACCATGGCCTGGATCTCGATGTCACCGGATTCGATCGGCTCCCGCGAACCCACCTCTCGCTGAATCTCGCGATCAAGGTGACGGCGCCCGACAAGCTGATCTTCACCGGACGTGGGATGCGCATCGATGCGGTTGCACGCGATCGCAGCAACGGATCCGTCGTCCACACCGTTCGTATCCAAGCGGATCCCGCCCGCAGCCATGCGCGCCTCGAGTGGCAGGTGGATCAGGATGGCTTTTCTTCCTAGGTGCGACTGGGGGCTGGGCTGGTTGGTGGTTGGTGGTTGGTGGTTTGTGGTCGACCACCAACCACGAACCACCAACCACCAACCACCAACCCCTCACCTCAGAACATGCGATTGGAGTCGAACCAAAACGCACCGCGATCAGCTGCGTCCACCGCTGCGGTTCGGAACATCCACGGATTCGATGCGGAACAGCTTGGACAGGCCGAGCATGCGCAGCGCCGCCTCGATCCGCCGAGGCGCGCGGACGACGATGCGGGTCGCGAGGTGCGCGCGGAGCTCGAGCAGCCAGGAGATCGTCCGTGAATCGGCGAGCGCCAATCCCGTCAGATCCACCACCACCGTCATGGCCCTCGGCAGATCGGGCCAGATCTCGAGCGGAAGCATCGACACCCGGGGATCACCCTCGGCGATGGACAGCTCGAGCACGGCCTGGGCAGAGCCGTCGTCCGGGCTCCAGCTGATCTGGTCATGAGCGGCAATGGTCGATGTGGTGTCCATGGTCGTCCCCGATGTGGTCGCGGATGATAGCGGCGGTCCGCTGGATCTTTATGGTTAAACGTTTAACTATAGGGCGGCAATTGGAAATCGAGCTGTGCCGGCCCGCCGATCCCGATATTCACACACTGTCCCGAAGGCCAGCGCGACCCCTGTAAAGGGGGTTGGGCGCCGGATCCCCCGGCTCATCCGCCCCCAACCTGCAGGAGGCGGCGTCACCCCCGCGGCGCAGCCGTGCTCTCGCGCAGGACCAGCGAAGTCGGCAGCAGGATCCTCGTCGGACCCGCCTTCCCGGTCTCGATCTGGGCGATCAGCGAGGAGGCGGCCGCCGACCCGATCTCGTGCAGCGGCTGGCGCACGCTGGAGAGCGGCGGACGCGCGTGCCGCGCGAATTCGACATCGTCGAAGCCGATGATCGACACATCGCCAGGGACGCTCAGCGAGTGCGCCGTCGCCGCCGCGAGCGCCCCGACCGCCAGGTAGTCGCTCGCACAGAAGATGGCCGTGGGCCGAGGGTCGAGCCCAAGC
>JACDEN010000491.1 GCA_013816415.1 Planctomycetota bacterium | reverse complement strand
GGGAAGCTTCTCGGCCTCAGTGGACACGCGGAAGACCTGGGCGGCGCCGATCGGCAGCACCAGGCTGGTATCGGATTCGGGTGCGCGCATGGGGTCGAGGATGGCGACCCCGCCGAGCCGGGTGATCTCCTCGGCCATCGCATACATCACCGCGCGGGTGCTCTCGGCGTGATCCCCTCCGCTGACCACCGACACCTGCCGCAGATCCACAGTTGCAGCGGCGGAGGCGCCCGCGGAGGTCACGACGCGGTTCTCCTGCTCGAGCGGCATCGAATCGACCTGATGGATGGCCTTCTTGGGAAAACGGAAGATGCCCGCATTGATCTCGGGACCGCCGGTCCCGCGGCCGGAGCCGCGCGGCAGCAGATACAGGGAAAAACCCATCACCGCCAGCATCAACATCACGGGCAGGAAGGAGTTACGCATGTTCGCCAATCCGGTGGATCGTACATTCTCAGCCTTCGGCTCGAGCGACAAACCATTTCTCGGAGCGACGTGGCCAGCGCCGCCAGCAGGCCTTTGACTCACCCGTGCATCCTGCCCCGAACGGATTTTCGCGGACACCGGATCAACGCTACGATGACCGTGCTCGTACCTTCATCAGGAGCCCTCCATGCGCCTGCTCGTGCTCGCCGCCTGCCTGTCCGCTTCCTCCCTGGGCATCGCCGCCGATGACCCGGTCGTCATCGACCACTGGGGCAACATGCTCATGGTCACCGCTCCGAGCGGTCCCGGCGATCCGGCGATGGCGAACCGCATGGGCGAGAAGATCACGGTCGAGTTCCAGGACACGCCGATCAGCGAGGTCGTCGACTTCCTGCGCAAGGTCTCGTCGTCCAATTTCGTCTGCGACCCGACGGTGATCGCCTCCAACAAGACCGTCACGCTGAAGGCGGACAAGATGGAGCTGCGCAACGTCCTGTCGTTCGTGACCAGCCTGACGCACATCCACGCCGGCTTCCTTCACGGTGCGGTCTACCTGTCGGAAAAGCCGATCGTCGGCGAATCCCGGACGGTGCTGTACGACGTCAGCGACCTGGTGATGCCGATCAAGGACTTCGCAGGTCCTGAGCTGGCGTTCAACGCGAGCTCCGGAGCGGGAGGGATCGGCTGCGTCTTCAAGACGGTCGAAGAGGACGACCACCGGACGACGACCATCGACGACCTCGCCGAGCTGGTGCGCAAACACGCGACGCATTGAAGCAGGTTGGTGGTTCGTGGTTGGTGAGGACAGCCGATCAGGAGCCGACTCCCACCAGGGCGCAATACGTGCGCGAATTGGCCCGCGGTACCTGATTGCAAGTTCCCTGGTACCACCAACCACCAACCACCAACCACCAACCACCAACCACCAACCACCAACCACCAACCACCAACGCGCGCGCAGCGCGCCAAAGCACAGCGCGCTAAAACCCGAAGCTCTTCTTCACGTCGGCTGCCGGTATGGCGAGATTGATGCCATCTCCCGCCGAACCGTCGCCTTGTGGCGTCATGACCAAGGTGGTCACGCCGATCACACCCAGTGTTTTCAGGTCGATCAGCGGTCCTCCGCTCGAGCCACTGGAGATCCGGCAGTCGGTCTGCAGCCACACCGGCACATTCTGCTGCCGTTTCACCGAGCTGATGGTGCCGCGCGACAGGGTGAGATCCGACGGCGAGGTGCCGAGCTCCTTCGATATGCTTCCCGCCATCGGGAAGCCAGCAGCCGCGACGCTGCGTCCGAGATCGTAATTCTCGATGAGTTCGAGGAAGGTGTAGGCGTTGCCCTTCTGCACCGGCTCCAGCATCGCGAGGTCGAGCTTCTCGGCGACGCGCGTGACCTTGAACTGCTCCGCTTTGCGCCCGGTGGTCGAATCCCACAGCACGAAGATCCCGGTGGTGACATCGCCGACCACGTGATGGTTGGTGATCAGCTTTCCGCCCGGGGTCACGAAGAATCCGGTGCCTGAGCCATGATTGGGAACACCCACCAGCGCCACCGCCTGCTTCAGGCGCGCGATGGTCTCGGCTTCGGGGGATGATGGCGACACGCGCAGGCCGCCCTCCTGCGCCGGCTTCGCGTTGCGCGCCGTCGCCTCCTGCACGATGCGGTCCTGGTCCGCGCGCTCGCTCAGGTCGCGCAGCTGGATGAGCTGTTCGAGCGTCAGCGCCGCGTCGGCGTCGACCTGGAAGCGCTCCTTGAGCTGCCGCCGCACCTGCCGCGCGCGCTCGGCGTGATCGGCCGCGAGCACCCGCGCAGCGTCGCGCTCCTGCGCTCCGGGCTGCGCCTCGGCGTAGAGCGTGCGCAGCAGGGCGACGGAGGCGCCATCGGGAATGTCCGCGTGGTGCTCGTGCAGCCAATCGATCAGCACCAGCCGCTCGCCGAGGCCATACGGATCGGGAAGGTCGACTGCCGGCGGGGACGTCGGCACATCCTCGCCGATCGCCAAGCCGGCGAGCAGCAGGGGCAGGACGAGGAGCGGGCGCATGGTCGTCACCACAGGAGGATACCCCCGGGCGCCGCGGATCGCAACCCGCTGGAAACGGAAAAACCCGGCCTTTCGGCCGGGTTTTCACCGTCAGCATCGCTGCCGGGATCACGCCTGCGGAATGCCCTTCATGCTCAGGCCGATCTTGCGCGTCTCGAGGTCGACGTTGAGCACCTTGACCTTGACCGCCTGGCCGATCTGCGGCCCGTCCTCGGGCTTGGCATCCGGCTTGACATCCATCTCGGAAACGTGCAGCAGGCCTTCGAGCCCGTCGAGGATCTCGACGAAGACGCCGAAGTTGGTGATCTTCGTGACCTTGCCGTCGAGTTCGATGCCCTTCTTGAGCTTCTTCGGGATCTCGTCGGTCCAGGGATCGGCGGTGAGCTGCTTCATGCCCAGCGAGATGCGCTGGCGCTCCTTGTCGATTTCCAAGATGACGCACTCGACGACCTGGTCCTTGTTGATCTCGGGGCTCGGGTGCGTGAGCTTCTTGGTCCAGCTGATGTCGTTGACGTGCAGCAGGCCCTCGACGCCCGGTTCGATCTCGACGAACGCACCGTAGTTGGTGAGGTTCTTGACCGTGCCGGTGATCTTGCCGCCGACCGGGAAGCGATCCTTGATCGTCTCCCAGGGATTCGACTCGGCCTGCTTCATGCCGAGCGAAATCTCCTGCTTCTCGTTGTCGATATCCAGGATCATGACCTTGACCTTGTCGCCGACCTTGACCACTTCGCTCGGATGCGCGACCTGGCGGGTCCACGACATCTCGGAGACGTGGACCAGGCCTTCGATGCCGTCGGCCAGGCGCACGAACGCGCCGTAGGTCATCAGGTTGACGACCTCGCCGTCCTGCACCGAGCCCACGGGATAGCGC
>JACDEN010000490.1 GCA_013816415.1 Planctomycetota bacterium | reverse complement strand
AACGACGTGGTATCCCAGACGCCCGGCGGCAACACCACCGAGCGTCACGTCGCACGCGCGATCCTCGATCGCATCCGAGCGCTCGCGGGCGCGGGCGCCTCAGCGTTCGCTGACCTCTACACCAAGGTCGTCGGCTCATCTCCGAAAGGCGGCGATGCGGATCTCCAGAATCAGATCCGCGGCAGCTTGCTGAAGACCGGAAAGCCGTGTTATGCACCGGAGGATCCGGCGGCCTTCCCGCCGGTCGCCGAGATCGTCGCGCTGTTCCTGCAGCTCGGCGCGATCCCGACCTATCCCGTGCTCGGCAATCCCATCACCAATGGCGAACAGGACATCGCTCAGTGGTGCGACCGCCTCGATCGCTGGGGCATCCGCGCGCTCGAGCTGATCCCAGCGCGCAACACCGACGATCGGGTACAGGCGGTCCTGACGGAGGCGCAGCGCCGTGGGTGGCCGGTGTTCGACGGCACCGAGCACAACACGCCGGCGATGGAGCCATTGACGACGACGTGGGGACTCGACGGGCGGTTCCGGCAGCAGCTGCGGGCGGGGGCGCTGGTGCTGCTCGGGCATCAGGAATTGGTGGCACGAGGTCAGCAGGGATATGTTTCGTCCAGCGGAGCGCTGGTGGGGGATGGGTATCGCGCGTGTCTGGAAGCAGGGGAGAGGTTGGTCGAGAGTGGCAGGGCGGAGAGGGCGGGGTAGGGCGCATGGCGGGATGGCGGGATGGGATGGCGGGATGGCGGGATAGCAGGGAATTGCGGGATAGCAGGGAATTGCGGGATAGCGGGATAGCTGGATAGCGGAGTGAATGGCCGTCAGCGCTTCATCGACTGGATGAAGGCGGTCATCATTCGGCCAAGAACAGACACATCATTGAGCAATTCATGAAAGCGCTGCGTGTCGATATGATGGTCGTCGAGGGCGAGATAGAGATGTGACCGCAGTTCGCCGCACGAGGCTTTCGCCATGATCAGGAACCGGCGGAAGTCCGCAGCGCTGCCGCGCTCGCTGCCTTCGGCGATATTTGACGCGATCGAAATTGCTGCGCGCCGCATCTGATCACCCAAATACGCATCGTCGCGGAAAGACTTCGCTACTTCACGAATCTTGTGTGAAAGCTGTCGCGCTCTCTGCCAGATGACCAGTCGCTCGAATCCGCACATGGCGTTTCTCCATACGCCCCACCCGCGAACGCACGGAGCTGTCAAGGCTGCGAGCCGCAGCGAGCACCGCGCTCGGCGCGGCTTGGCCTTTACAGCGAGTACGATCGCGACAATCGAAGGAAGGAGAGACGAAGGAGCATGGGAGCATGGCGATTCACCACGCTCGCGAAGTCTCTCCCTGCTATCCTGCCATCCTGCCATCCCGCCATCCCTCCAATCTTACTTTCCAAGACATCCCACTCCTCCCCCAAGACACCGGCATTCCCCACCTGTTATCATCGCTGACATCGATCCAGCCGCACTCAGGAGCACATATGACTTTCCCGCACATCGACGCCTCCCGTCAGGATTCCCTCACTTCTGACCAGGTCGAATTCTTCAAAGACAACGGCCTCCTCGTCATCCGCAACCTGATCGCCCCCGCCGAACTGGCCCTGCTCCAATCCGAAACCCGCACCCTCGTCGACCGCGCCGTCGCCGGCGACGAAGACCCCGATTTTGCCTACAAGGAACACGAGCTCACCGGCACCCGCGTTCCATTCCGCGTCGAATATCCGGTCGACAAACTGCCGTCCTGCAAAGTTCTCGCCGGCCATCCCTTCGTGCTGCGTTCCGTCGAGATGCTGCAAGGCCGCAACTTCATCCCGACCTGGGACAGCATGGTCTTCAAGAACGCGGGAGCCGGCACCGGCATCCCCTGGCATCGCGATTCGGGCGACGGCTGCGGCGCGTCGAAGCGCGACCGGCCGATCTTCAACGTCGACATCTACCTCGATGCTTCCGACCGCAGCAATTGCGTGTGGGGGATTCCCGGCTCGAACCGTTGGGCCCAGGAGCGTGCGGACGAGACGATCGCCCGCCTGAACAGCGGCGGCTTCAGCACCGAGGGCGCGACGCCGATCGAGATGCAGCCGGGAGACTGCCTGTTCCATAACATCCTGGCTTTGCACGGATCCGCTCCCGCTCAGAGCCATCTGCGTCGCGTCATCTATTACGAATACCGGCCGGGCGAGACCGAGCGCGAGTTCGGGCCGCACACCCTCGGGTACATTCCCGAGAAGCAGCGCGTCCTCGCGGC
The DNA here is from genome assembly GCA_013816415.1 of Planctomycetota bacterium. Taxonomy (GTDB): domain Bacteria; phylum Planctomycetota; class UBA11346; order UBA11346; family UBA11346; genus JACCZE01. The sequence continues at coordinate 1,104 of JACDEN010000490.1, read as the reverse complement.
CTGCCTGCGTCACCGCGCCGCCGCGCCGTACGCGCGGGGGGAAAGGCCATTCGTCTATCGGCCTGATGCGGATTTCACCGCGCCGACGCTCGCCGCCGGCGAATGGCCCGCGACCTATCGGTACCCGCACGGCCAGTTCTGGCGCCCGCCGGCCGCAACGATCGCTGCCACCGCCTGACCCGCGCATTAGCATGCGGCATGCGTCGTTCGCACCCAATGGACGTGGACGTCGCCACCATCGGCCTCGCCTGCTGGTCGGGGTCTCCCAGTCCGATGGCGAGGCCGCATCGCCACAACGAGATCGAGCTGAATCTGATCGAGCGCGGGTCGATGACCTCCCTGCTCGGCGGCGAACGGGTCACCGCGGTCGCCGGAACCCTCTCCCTGTTCTGGGGAGCGATGCCGCACCAGCTCATCGCCTGCGCGGCCGGCACCCGGTGCCACTGGCTGACGGTTCCGTTGGCGTGGTTCCTGCAGTGGCGGTTGCCGGGTCAGCTGACGTACGCGGTGCTGCATGGCAAGCTGGTGGTCGACACCGATGTCGGCCGTCATCAGCTCGACCTGGCGCAGTTCGGATTGTGGACGAAGGAGCACCGCACGAAGAGTCCTGAGAGCCGGCGCATCCTTTTGCTCGAAGCGGAGGCGCGCCTGCGCCGCGTCGCGGCGTCGATGTCGATCGCGAAGTCGGCTGCGAAATCCCCTGGCGGCAAAGGCGCTGCCAAGTGCGGCGATGGCTCGTCGGCGGTCGATCGCCTCGCGCGCGAGATCGCGAACCGCTACACCGATCCCGTCGGGGTCGTCGAGATCGCCTGCGCTGCAGGGCTGCATCCGAAATATGCGACCACCCTTTTCAGGCGCGCGGTCGGCATGGGGCTGCTCGAGTACCTGGTCCAGCATCGGCTGTCCCATGCGCAGTTGATGCTCGCCACCACTGAGGCGGGCGTGCTCCAGGTCGCGATGGAATCCGGCTTCGGTTCGCTCAGCCGATTCCACGCCGTGTTCACGAAGGCCTGCCGCTGCTCTCCCGCACGGTACCGCGCCTCCCTGCGGGCGATTGCCTCCGCGAGTTGATGCTGGACCGCGGCGCTGCCACTGGACCATTCC
>JACDEN010000489.1 GCA_013816415.1 Planctomycetota bacterium | reverse complement strand
CCGACCAGGTGACCGCGGCGCTGCGCGCGCACCGCGCGGATTTCGTGGCGATGTGCGGCTGGCTGCGCTTCTGGGATCCGCCCGGGGAATTCGCCGGGCGGACCATCAACATCCATCCCAGCCTGCTGCCGGCGTTCGGCGGCAAAGGCATGTACGGGATCAAGGTCCACGAAGCGGTGCTCGCGGCCGGGTGCACGATCAGCGGCTGCACCGTCCATCTCGTCACCTCGGACTATGACAGCGGTCCCATCCTCGCCCAGACGGTTGTGCCGGTGCTGCCGGACGACGATGCCGTGGCACTGCAGCGGCGGGTCCAGAGCGCGGAATGCGCGCTCTATCCGCGGGTGCTCTCCGCGCTGATCGACGGGCGCGTGCGCCGACACGGGGGGCGTTGGCGCACCGACGACGCCTGACGCGGTGATGGTCAGCTGGCGTGGACATGCGGGTGGCGGCTGGTTCCGCACCGGACCATGGAACTCGTCCATCAGCCTCATTCTCGACCTTGTGCCCAGGACTCAGATTTGGAAGGTTGTCAACCCATGTCCGAACTGACGCTCGATCCGCACGCGCTCGAATCATTCCTTCCGCACCGGGGGTCCAACCTGCTGGCCGACAGCGTCACGCTGAGCGCCGATCGCACCTCGGCGACCTCGCGCACCTGCGTCCGCACCGGGGATCCGCGCGGCCGCGACATCTTCAGCCGACGTGACGGATCCGGACGGGCGTGCTGGGGAGAACCGTTCCTCGCCGAGCTGATGGCGCTCACCGGCGTTCCGCTCTTGCACGACGAGCTGTCGAAGAACGGACAGGTCGCGGTGTTCAGCATGATCAGCAAGATCGCCTACCACTTCCTGCCCGGCCTCGATGACGAGGTCATCGGCTACGCCAAGATCGTCCGTCAGCGCAGCGGGTTCTCGCAATACTCGACGCGCGCCGAGTGCGGCGGACGCACGGTGTTGGAAGCCGAGGTCATGTCCGGCGCCGCGACCTTCGCCGAGATCATGTCGGCGCCGGTGCGCCCGTTCTCCTCGACTCCAGGGACTCCGGTCGACGCCGGCCTCTTCGCCTGGAAGTCGCCGTCGGTCCGTTTCGTCGACCGCGTGGTCGAGCAGGATGCGGCTGCCGGGCGCGTGGTCTGCGCCTACACCTATCCCACCGACCACCCGTTCGTGCCCGGTCATTTCCCAGGCTCGCCCCTGATGATGGGGGTGACGCAGTGGAGCGCCGCCGCCGACGCCACCTGGGTGGCTCGCCGCCTGTTCGGCTTCACTGGGCCGGTGGTCTCGCAGTGCCGCATCCTGCGGGAGAGCGGCGCCGAGATCCTCGACGTGCGCGACCTGGTGCTCACCCTCGATGGGGAAACACCGCTCATCTCGCACACCAAGCGCCTGGCCTTCCGCGAGCCGGTTCGTCCCGGCGACGGCATCCTCATCGAGGCCAACGTTCGACCGTATCAGCCGTAGCACGGGCGGTACTGGCAGGATGCGCGCTGCATCCTAGTCTCGTGGACGATGCAGACTCCGCCGGGCGAGGAGAATGACGAGGCGCTGGTCGCGCGCTGCCAGTTCGGCGACTTCTCGGCCTTCGAGATCCTGTATTCGCGCTACCAGCGTCCGATCCTCGCCTACATCTACCAGATCACCCGCAACTACGACGAGTCGGCCTGCATCGCGCAGGACGTGTTCATGCGCGTGTTCGAGCACGTCGACCGCTTCGACACCCAGCGCCGCTTCACCACCTGGTTCTACACCATCGCGCGCAACGCGGCGATCGACTACCTGCAGTCGCGCAACCGCAAGGTGATGGTCGCGTTCACCGACCTCGACCGCGACGACGAGAACGACACCGTCGCCAACAACACCGGCGCCGTGGGCGTGTCGATCGAGAGCGCGCTCGCTCAGGGGGAATCCAACCGCCATCTCGGCAAGGCCCTGGCTGAGCTCCCGCAGATCTACCGCGAGATCATCGAGCTGATCATCTTCCAGGAGAAGGACTACGAGGAGGCGTCAGCGATCCTCGGCGGCGTCAGCCTGGGCACCCTGCGCAGCCGCATGTTCCACGCCTTGAAGCGCCTGCGTGAAAGCCTGACCGCGGCAGGGGGGGCGGAGGGATTGGACCTGCTGTGAGTCGTCAGGTTCGCGACGGTGCGCCTTGCTCCTGAGCGTGGTGCCGCAGACTCGACGAATGCCCGACGTCGCCCAACTCGCTCAGCAACTCGCCGGCGCCGATCCACGCGCGATCGTCGACCGTGCCCTGGCCGACTACGGCGCGGATTGCGCGATCAGCTTCAGCGGTGCCGAGGACGTGCTGCTCATCGAATACGCCAAGCACACCGGCCGCCCGTTCCGCGTGTTCAGCCTCGATACCGGCCGCCTGCACGGCGAGACCTACCGTTTCTTTGCCGCGGTCGAGGCCCATTACGGCCTGCGCATCGAATACTGCTTCCCCGACGCTGGCGCGGTCGAGCGCCTGGTGCGCGCCAAGGGCCTGTTCAGCTTCTACCAGGACGGCCACCAGGAATGCTGTGGCGTGCGCAAGGTCGAGCCATTGCGCCGCCAGCTTTCGGGCCTGCGCGCCTGGATCACCGGCCAGCGCCGCGATCAGAGCCCGACCCGCGGCGCGGTGCCGGTGGTCCAGATCGATCCGGCGTTCACTGGCATCGGCGGCGGACAGCTGACCAAGTTCAATCCACTCGCCGAGGTCTCGTCAGCCGATGTCTGGGGCGCGATCCGCGCTTTCGGCGTGCCATTCAACCCGCTGCACGAACGCGGCTTCGTCTCGATCGGCTGCGACCCGTGCACGCGCGCGGTGCTGCCCGGCCAGCATGAACGCGAAGGGCGCTGGTGGTGGGAGGAGGAAACCAAGAAGGAGTGCGGACTCCATATCGGCAATCTCAGGTGAGACGCGCCGCCGCGCCGGGGCGGCCGCCGACCGCGGCGCTGTTGGTCGGGCTGCTGATCACGCTGGCCACGGTGCTCGCTTACGCCTTTTACGTCTCCGGCCAGATCTCCGGGCTCCGCCGGCTGCAGACGGAGCTGACCGACCGCAGTCGCCGCGACTCGCTCCAGCTGCTGCGCATCCAGAACGACCTCAATCAGCTGGCGCTGGCGATGCGGGACATGCTGGACCCCGGCGAGCGCTACCGGCTGGCGGCCTGGTCGGCGCCGTTCGAGCGCATCCGCGAGGATCTCGATGCCGCGCTGAAAGAGGAAGAGGGGCTGGCGCTGGCGCGGCGAACCCCGGAGCAGGCGGAGTATCTGGCGAGGGCGGTGGCGCAGTTCTGGGACGCAGCCGATCGGATTTTCGTGACGGCGCGGGCCGGCCGCGAAGAGGAGGCGCGCACCCAGATACGC
>JACDEN010000488.1 GCA_013816415.1 Planctomycetota bacterium | reverse complement strand
CTCCTACAGCGACGCGGTGATCGCGGAACGCGGGGAGCGCGCGTCGCTGTCGAAGCTCAAGCAGCTGGTGCGCTGGTACCGCTGCGGCGGCATCTTCGATGGGCGCGACGAGGAGCGCACGCGGCTCCTGCGCAGCGATGACCTCGATGCGATCCGCCAGTGGTTCTCGAGCCGCGCCGAGTCCAACGCGATCGCCTGATCAGGCGGCCGCCGGCAGCGGCATCATCCGCCGCGGTTCGCGCATCGCCGCCAGCGTCCAGATCAGGGCGATCGCGCTCACCGCGAGACAGCCGCCGAACGCGGCCGCGTGTCCGAACGCGCCGGCGATGAGCCCGACGACGATCGGCACGAACACGGCCGCGATGCCGATGACCAGGCTGCCGGCGATCAGATGCGCGATGCGGCTGTCATGGGGACAGGTCTCGATCTGCAGATTCTGGGCGGCGATCATCGAGCTGCCGCCCGACAGGCCGAGAAGCGAGTAGACCACGATGCAGCCGGCCAGGCCGTCAGCCACCAGCAGCGCTGCCAAGGCCGCCATCTGCAGAGCGATGCCGCAGGCCAGGCCCATGCGGTGGCCCAGGCGGTCGCCCAGCCGTCCGAAGACCAGGCTCGCCGCCGCGCTCCCGAGCGTGAGCCCGATGCCGCACACCACCACGGTCCCGTGCGACAGGCCCCCGGCCTCGGAGGAGAGGAAATGCAGCGCGATCAGCGGAACGACGCACATCCCGGCATTCGACAGCACGCGGGCGACGATGAAGGCGCGGAAGTTCGCGTCCGCCAACGAGGCGCGACCGCGGGCGAACAGGTCATGGACGGTCAGACGCGGTGGATCCGGTTCGGTCGCGGCGGGGTCCTCGATCAGCCAATAGGCCGCGATCGACAGCGTAGCGACCAGGCCGGCGAGGGTGTACAGCAGCGGGTAGGGATTGGCGCCCGCATACGCTGCGATGATGCGCCCAGAGGTCAGGGCGCCGAGCGCTCCTCCCGCCGCCATCGCGCACCAGATGATGCCTGAGACGGTGCCGCGGATGGACACGTCGAACAGGTGGGCGAACCACGCGTTCCAGGCCGCGACCACCACACCGATCGCGCAGATGTACGCGGCGAAGCAGCCGAGGAGGGCCACCCGGACGACCGCGTCGGACCAGCCCGGGACTGAGACGAGCGCCGCGATCACGAACAGGAAGGGAAGCACCGCCACGAGGTGGTAGATCAGCATGTGCTGCTTGAGGCGACGCCGCGAGCGGAACAGGAACGGGCCGAGGATCTGCGGCAGCAGCAGGCCGCCGGTCTCGATGGCCGGAATCAGACTGGTGGTGCGCTCACCCGCTCCGTGTTCGGCGAGCAGGATGACCAGCACGGTGGCCGGTGTCACCAGCGCCCATTGGAAGCCCCACAAGGCTTCACCGAAGACGTTGCAGACGGAATTGCGGATGGTGCGGGACATGACGGCATCCCTGGCGCTGGCGCGCGGGCAGCGGGTGGCGGACAAGCGGAGCGGCGGCCGCTCCGGACGCCACGCTCACATCGGGATCGGTTCGCTGTCGGACGAGCGGGCCGCGAGGACCCACGAATGCGCCATCGGGCAGGGACGGGCGGGCCGACTCACGATTCCGCCGTTTCGACCACCGGCGCCGGACGCGGGATCACGCCCTTGAGCTGGCAGGCGGCGCAGACGCCGTAGAGCTCCATGCGGTGATGGCTCAGGCTGAAGCCGCGGTCCTTGGCGACCTCGTCCTGGAGCGTCTCGATCAGGTCGTGGTGGAACTCCTCGATCTGCCCGCAGGCCGTGCACACCAGGTGATCGTGGTGCTGCTTGGTGAGCGCCGACTCGAACGATGCCGAGCTGCTGCCGAAATTGCGCTTATGCGCGACGCCGATGTCGACCAGCATGTTGATCGTGCGGTAGACCGTCGCGGCGCTGACGGAGTGGTCGATCTCGCGCACGCGGTGGTGGAGCTCGTCGACGGAGATGTGGTCGTGGCTGGCCAGGAAGGTCTCGAGCACGATCTGACGCTGCGCGGTCCAGCGCACGCCGCGGCGGCGGGCCTCCTCGCGAACCGAGCGCAGCAGATCGGGGGAGCCGTCCATCGCACCTTTATAACTTGGGCGGCACGCGCTCAAGCGAGGATCGAGCGATTCCGCGCATCACCGACGACGCTGCACGGTCCGCGGGCGCTGGCGCCGCCGGCAGTAGCGGTATCCTCCGGCCCAACCACCCAGGAACCCGAGACCACCATGCCGAAGACCATCCGTGTCGCCATCACCGGAGCCGCCGGCCAGATCGGCTACAGCCTCCTCCCGCGCATCGCCTCGGGCGAGATGTTCGGCAGGGACACCCCGGTGATCCTGCAACTGCTCGAGATCCCGGTCGACAAGGTGCAGGCCGCGCTGCGCGGCGTCGCGATGGAGCTCGACGACTGCGCCTTCCCCCTGCTGCAGGACATCGTGCTCACCGACAAGGCCGACGTCGCGTTCAAGGACGCGAACTGGTGCCTGCTCGTGGGTTCGAAGCCGCGCAGCCAGGGCCAGGAGCGCGCCGACCTGCTCAAGGACAACGGCAAGATCTTCATCGGCCAGGGCCGGTCGATCGACAGCGTGGCCGCCGACGACTGCCGCGTGGCCGTGGTCGGCAATCCGTGCAACACCAACTGCATGATCGCCGCCAACCAGGCGAAGCGGCTGAAGGCCGATCGCTTCACCGCGATGGTGCGGCTCGACCAGAACCGCGCGACCACCCAGGTCGCGCGCAAGGCCGGAGTGCCGGTCAGCGCGGTGAGCGACCTCATCGTCTACGGCAACCACAGCCCGACCATGTACCCGGATTTCAACAACGCCAAGATCGGCGGCAAGAAGCTGACCGATGTCATCAGCGACCAGGCGTGGCTGACCGAGACCATCACCACGGTGGGCAAGCGCGGCGCGGCGATCCTCGAAGCGCGCGGCCTGTCGAGCGCCTTCTCGGCCGCGAATGCGCTGATCGACCATGTCCGCGCGCTAGTCACGGTGGGCTCGACGCTGCACAGCGTCGCGGTCTGCAGCGACGGCAGCTATGGATTCGCCGCCGGAGTATGGGCAGGCGTCCCGGTGCGCACCACTGCGCCTGGCACCTTCCAGGTGGACAAATCGTTCACGCATGTCGACGCCGCCAAGACCAGGATCGCGGCGACCAACGCCGAGCTCGCCTCCGAACGCGACATGGTCAAGGAACTGCTCGCCGGCTGATAGTCGGGGGCTTTCGCCCCCAAACCCCCACGACCTTTGTCGTCCCTAAATCCTGGCTGAGACAGCCAGGATTTTCGCGTGATGGGCTTCGCCCATTTTATCACGCGACCGGGACTCGGCGGTCGGGGGC
>JACDEN010000487.1 GCA_013816415.1 Planctomycetota bacterium | reverse complement strand
GACGGTGCAATGAAGGTCATCATCGAGATGTCGGCGTAGACGTTCGGCTTGTGCATCATCGATGTCGTCTGGCGCGTGAGCGGCCAGCCTCCATGGATGATCACGAAGTTCGTCGCGCGCAGTGTCGAGTCGTTGAAAGCGGACTCGAGCAGCGTCGGATCGCTGCCGCGCGCCGAGTAGAAGCCGCCACCACCGTCAGTCGCATGAATGTGCACAGCCATGCCAAGCCGGCCCGCTTCGCGCGCGATCACGCGAAAGAGATGATCCTCGAGCGTCTTGTACTCGGGCCGCGAGGGAACACCCCCGGCGGCGTATTTCGCGTACACGCGCCTTGCCTCGCTCGCCGATGCCGGCCCAAAGTCGAGCGCTCGCAGATAGGCGGCCTCGAATTTTACCGCGACCGCGCCCGCTTTCCGCTGTCGCTCGAGGTCAGCGCGCAGCCGGCTGAGCTCCTGCTTGAGCGCGGAGAGCCGCTCGTCGAGATCCTTCACGCGGCCGAAGGCGACCATGCCCTGGATCGCGCCGACCAGCAAGAGGATGCCTCCAAGCAGCACGATCACGACAATGGCGATCAGACCGTCCAGGAAGCCTCCGCAGGAGCGGAAGCATACCCCGGGAATTTCAGTGGTACAATGGCCGTGCGAGATGCGTGCAGACCTGCGGAGCTCGCTCAGGCTCAGCGGTGAAGACGCTCGCGCGGACCCCGGTTCAGGACATCAGCTTGGCGCCGGCTCGGCACAGCGCCTGCTCGGCCGGAGGCATGGCGGTTTGGAACCGTCGTTCCACGCTCGCGCCATCCTCGTCGAGCACCCACAGCCGCTGCATCACATCCGGTCCGACGTGGTAGAAGACGGCGGATTGCTCGCGCTGCTCCTGGCCTGACGAGGGGTCCTCATTGCCGGCGCGGATCTTCTCCGCGAGCTCCTTGCCCAGGTAGAAGAGCAGCCAGTCGGCGTAGCGTTCGGGAACGCGCTGCTCCTGGATCTTCGCCAGGCGCGTGAGCTCCGCGAGCGGCCCATAGGTCTTGAGCAGCTGGCAGTATTCCGGGAACAGCGGCGGCCACGATTTCGAGTTGGCGGTCAAGGCGTAGGAGCCCCAGCGTTCGCGGCACGCGCGTAGGCCCCACATGCCGTGCTCGAGATCCGCGGGCGGATTGAGGATCCACTTGTGCGTCCGATGGAGCTGCGCGAGCGGATACGCCGCGAGGAAGCACACCGCGAAGCGCGCCGCGATGTAGTAGCAGAAGTCACGCCCAGCGACGTCGCCTTCGGAGGCGCGCATCTTCGCTTCGGCGAGGATGCCTTCGATGCCGTTGTGCGAACAGTCGTAATCGTAGCCCTCGCCGCGAGGGTCGGTGAATGCGCCGTCGAAGGCCCAGTCGCTGAAGATGCGGCAGTAGCCGATCATCTCGTCGCGTGCGTCCTTCAGCCCTTTGTACAGTTTCTGCGCCGCCTGCGAGATCTTCGGGTCGGCGCAGGTCGCGGAGAGCCACATGCCCGAGAGCGTCAGCCCAGTATACCAATCGGTGTCGTAGGACACCTCGCCCCATTGGCCGAACAGCGTCTTGTCCTTCAGCCAGGCCCGCTTCACCGACGGCTCGACGTAGCGCTGCATGGTCTTCCGGAACGAGGAGGGCGTCGGCATCGTCACCCGGGCCTTCACCGCCTCCCACATCGGTTTCGGGATGACCCCGGCCAGCGGCGCCCACACCCGCAGCGAGAGCAGCGCATCCATGGGATACGATTCGTCCCAGCTGATGTCGCCCGCATAGACCAGCTCGTGCGGCAGTGGCGACAGCGGCCCCTGCACCGGACGCGTGTAGGCGAGATGCGCCTTCAGCCACTCCATGCGGATGGTGCGCGTGCAGCGCGTCGCACCGGGGATGACGGTGTACGGACCGTTGTAGGTGGTGAGCAGTGGGACCCCGGACTGCAGGCGCTGGAAGGGGCCGTCGCCGAGCAGCGCCGCCATCGGCGCCACCGGGCACGCCTTCACCGGCCTGCCCGCCGCGTCCTCGGCGTGGGCGACGATGGTCAGTTCGTCGTCATGGAACGCGAACTCCTCGCGCACCGTGACCGGCGGACGCGCGAGCAGGTCGAGCCACAGCGACACCAGCTCCTTGGTGCGCGGCGCGTCGGCCACATTGATCAGCGGTACGATCATGATGCGTGCGCCCGCGCCCGCGAAGGTGAACCACCAATGCTCGTGGGTGATGACTTCCAGCGATGTCGCGCGCTTCGAGGTCAGCACCAGGCACGGCGTCTCGCCATGGTGGCAGAGCAGCACCTGCGGCGGTTTCACGATGGTGCCCCACGCGTGCAGCATCTTCCCGTCGGGCAGCGACTCGATGTCGGTGAACGACGCGCCGACCGCCCAGTCGAATCCCCAGCGCTTCCCCGGGGTGGTGAACATCGGACCGGGCAGCGAGGTGCGCAGATCGATGCGCTGGGTTTCGCCGCGCGTCTTCAGCGCGATGGTACGCCCGCACCAGTCGTTGGCGATGATGGTCGTCGTCACCTTCGGACCGACCGCCGGCTCGCCGATCAATTTCGCATAGCGGCCGAGGGTGTGGATCGCGACGTCGTTGGCGACGCAGGTGTTCAGCCCGACGGTGCGGTTGCCGGCATCCTCGGTGAAGCGGCCGAAGCGGCCGACGGAGGTCGTGGCGGAGAGGCCGGTGTGCATGGTGGGAAGTCCTGGGGTCGGCGGCCGGACAGGCTGTCAGAGATTCCGGTCCGTGCAAACCGACGCACCGCTCCAGGCCGAGCGGATGAGGCTACTCCGACTTCGTCACGAACGAGCCGATCGCGTCTCCGCATTCCGCCTTCGCGGTCGCATCGGGTGCGATCTCCATCGCCTGCTCGCCGATCAGACGGGCGCGCTTGGTGTCGCCGGATTTGAAGTAGGTCCAGCCGAGGGTGATCAGGCTGCGGTAGTTCTTCTCGCCGTCGATGGTCACCGCCTGCTGCGCCAGCACCTTGGCGGCCGCAACGTCGGCGAGGGTCGCCTTGTCGGCGGTCACCAGCGTGCGCGCGCACTCGTTCAGCAGCACCGCGTCCGGTTCCTTGATCTGTTTGCCGATGGCGATGCGCATCGAATCGCGGTAGCGGGCTTCGTCGTAGCCGGGCTTGTACTGCGCGAACGACCCGCGCTCGCGCTTGGCATCCGCGAGCACCGCCGGATGGAAGTGCCGCACCAGGCTCAGCAGATAAGCTGGGCTCGCGCTGGCGCCAGCCGGCGCGAACTTGTCGGCGTGGGTCTGCGCGTCGGCGAACAGCGACGCGGCGAGCTCGGCGGAATGGTCGGTGCGCATCCACGTCAGCGCGAAACCGCCGCCGATCAGCAGGCCGACCGCCGCTACGC
>JACDEN010000486.1 GCA_013816415.1 Planctomycetota bacterium | reverse complement strand
CATCCGTGCGATGCCGCCGCTCGCCAAGGTTCCGATCGTCGTGTTCTCGGGAACGTGTTCGCCGGAGGACCACGCCGCGGGTCTGCAGGTCGGCGCCACCGAGATCGCGCGCAAACCGGGATCCTATCGCGAATACCTGGATTTCGTCCGTCGCCTGACCCGTTTCTGGGCGAGCAGTCAGCGCCTGCCGCGGCCGGTCGCGATGATCGGCGGCGCACCGTCCGGGTCGTAAGCGTCAGCTCACCGCCGAGGGCGGCCAGGCGCTCAACCTCGCGGTGATTCGGCTATCTGTGCAATACCTGCGGCAGGTACCATCGTGGCATGGCGCACCGGACAGCCCAGCGATCCTCCAAGGCCAGAGCCCAACCGTACCAGCATGCGGCGTCGAGGCGCGAGCAGCTGATGCTGGATCTCTGCGGCCTGCGCTCGCATCAGCTCGGCGCGCAGCGGCTGGCGGAATGCGACCGCGAGTGGCTCGAAGAGCGCATCGCCCGCGTCGAGGCGGAATTGGCGGCGCTGATGGGCGCGTGGACGTGGCCGTCGCGCCATCGCGGCCGGGCCGACGTCGCGCGGCCGCAGCACAGCGCCTGAACGATCGGGTGCTCGTCCGGATGAACGCGGATCGATCCGGAAGTCGGATCCGAATGTCGGATCCGAATGTCGGAAGTTCAGCTGCGGGCGGCCGAGATCCTGGGCGTCAACCGCATCACGCTCAAGAAGCGCATGGATCAGTTGGGGATCGAGAAGGCGTGAGACAGCCGTCGTCCGTTATCGGCGAAAAACAGCAGTTATCTGTTAAAGACGGCACTCCCCTTCATGCGCTTCTTGCTGACAACGGCTGTCCTCTTGCCGATAACGGACAACGGCCGTCCCTCTCCGATCAATCCTCGGCGCTGCGCGACTTCAGTACCGCCATGAACACGGATGGACTCGGATTGATCTGATAAACGATCCGCGGTCCGTCATCGTCGTCGATGGCGGACCGCGGATCTGATGGCTCGGACGCGGCTCGGACGTTCAGCGGGCCGTCGGGACGGCCATCCAGGGAATCGGCTTCGCCGCATCGAGTAGATCCGCGAGCGCGCAGGCGCCTTCGCCGCCGAGGGTCGAGACGCAGCCGATCTGGCGCGAGCCGGAGGTCGGCGTGGTCACGCCGTCGCTGACCACCACGTAGGCGGTCGGAGGTTCACGCAGTTCCGACCATGGCCGCGCGGATACGCCGCGGTTGCACAGCATCACCGCGGTGAGCGCGGCCAGGGCGTCGTCGCCGCCGCGCGCCGGCACCACCAGCAGCGGCTGCTCGGACGAGCGCTGCATGCGCAGAAGCTGGACGCAGCGCTCCTTGATCATCGCCAGCAGATCGCCGCCTTCGGCGATTGGACGGTCGGCTGCGCGCAGTTCGGCCAGCGCCATCACCGTCGGGACCAGCGCGGTCCGCGGCTCGTCGCCGGGACGGACGGTCCAGAACATGCGCTGGAGCAGCTGGCGGACCATCGGCGCGTGGCGCGTCTCGAGGGCGTTGAGCAGATCACGGTACAGCGGAGCCTCGATGGTGTCGTCGGGCGCGGGCAGCGCGCGCGTGCGCTCGAGCAGGCGCGGACGCGATGGCGCGCTGGCGTTGGCGCTGGGCCAACGCGGCAGGCCGTCGACGATCAGCGTGCTGATCGGAGAGCCCTGCTTCACCAGGTCGGCGACGCGCCGCAGCTCCTCGATCTGGTGCGGCTGGTAGGTGCGATAGCCGTTCGACTTGCGCTTCGGGCATGGCCATCCGTAGCGCAGCTCCCAGATGCGCAGCACGCTCGGGCTGAGCCCCGTCGCCTTGCTGGTGTCCTTGATGTTGAACGAGTTCGCTGAGTTGGACATGGGCCCCTCCGAGTATGGTGGAACAGAGCCACAGCCGTGCCAAACCTCCGGGCCATCGTTCCCGCGTGCCACGCATCGGATGCGCGTCCGCACGCCCTACCGCGTCCCTGCAAACTGCAGGGAAACCTTCGACGCGCATTGCCGGGTGCACGACCAAACCCCTCAGTCTAACCAGTCGACCGTCGATTTTCGATACATCCTTGCCATCTCCTCCACAGGAGGCCGCTGGCACAGCTGCCCTGCGGCTGATGGACGTCAGATCGCGGCCGCCATGGCCTCGACGCGCAGCTGGCCGCGGTGGTCCTCGACCACCGTGATCGTGGGCGGCCGCGGTCCGCGCGCGAAGCTCGCGTCCAGCAGATGGAAGGTCGTGCCGCGATCGGCGATGCGGCCGGGAAGATGCAGGTGCCCGCTGAACACCGTTGCGACGCGGCCCTCGAGGCTGTCCGCGACCGTGATCGGCGAACCATGCTGGACGTAGACCCGCAGATCGCGATCCCCATCGGAGGCGACGACGACGTCCCGGATCGGCGCGCGGTCGAAGGGAACGTGGGTGAGCACGATGGTGCGCTCCGGCGGACCGCCGTGCATCCAGCTGCAGGCGGCCTCGTCGACGCGGCCGGACGAGCTGTCGAGGAGCCACAGGTCCCAACCGTCGATGTGCACGCGGCGGTCGTGCAGCGCGACGCCGTGGCGGTGCCATCGTCCACTGCAGGCGGCGCGATGGACATCGGGACCGTGGTTGTCGTAGATCCGGCCATCGGCCGCCTTGGGCACCGACAGGTCGTGGTTTCCCGGGGTGAGGTGCCAGGGACAGCGCAGCTGGGACATCACCTCGGCGGCGAGGGCGACGTTGGCCTCGCTGTGCCAGTCGATGAGATCGCCGACGCTGAAGACCGCGTCGAGCCCGAGGGTATCCAGCCAGCGCACCGCGCGGCGGAATGCCGGCACTCCGGCCACGAACGGCTCGCGCAGGCGCAGGTAGTCGCCGCACGGGTCGTGGTCGGCGATCAGATGGACATCACCGAGCACGGCGAATCGCATGCGGACAGCTTAGCGACGGCCTCGCCTAGGGAATGCGCGCCGCGGCGGCGTCAGGCCGGGACCAGCTCGCGCCAATCGATGAGGACGCCGACGATCGAGCGGTCGCCGGCGATCAGGCGCTCGTACAGGGCCGGCGCCTCGCGCTGCGGGATGCGGTGCGAGATGAGGTGATCGACCTGCAGGCGGCCGTCGCGGATGGCGCGCATCGCCGCCAGGCGATTGCCATGCTGCGTCCAGGGGTGATAGGCGTTCGGAGCGACCGGGCACTTGGGCTGATGCGCGGCGATGATGCTCAGCTCGCGCTCGACCAGGTCCTCCATGATGCGGATCGGCACCGGCTCGTAGACCGTCGACGTCGCGATAAGCCGCCCGCGCAGGGCGAGGATGCGCATCGCGAGCGAGAAGATCTTCCCGGTGTTCGCCGCCTCGATGCACAGCGAGACCCCGGCGCCGCCGGTGA
>JACDEN010000485.1 GCA_013816415.1 Planctomycetota bacterium | reverse complement strand
ATTGAAGCCCGCCGCGGCGGGGACCACGCCCGCCTCGCGCCAGCCGCCGGCGTGCGGCATCAGGCTGTAGCGGATGGTATGGCTGCCGACGTCGGAGATCGCGTCGGGATTGTACCCGCTGCGGATGAGATTCAGGCGCAGGCGCGTGCCGAGCGCGTCGTAGCCGTACTTGCTGTCGTTGATCACCGCGATGCCGTAGGTCTCGCCGCCGACGTCCGCCCAGCGCAGCGCCGGGACCTCCTGGCCGTCGCATGGGCGCTTCTCAGCGGCGAAGGGCGTCTCGAACCACGCTTCGGCCTCGGGCAGCCGCGCGGTGAACGCGACGCGCAGGCCCGGCACCCCGGCCTGGGCCGAACCGACCTCCTGCCAATCGACCGCGGTCTCGAAATCGATGCGCGCGAGATCGCGGTAGAAGATCAGCTTCTGGCGGATCTTCGACGCGCGCACCGTGTGCTCGACCGCGATGACGACGCGCGCCGGTCCGCTCTCGAGGATGGACGCGGTGGCGCCGCGCAGCAGCGTGGTCTCGCGATGCACCTCGTCGAGGTGCCACGCGGACATCTCGTGCGGCAGCTCGTCGGTGAGGGTCAGCACGTTGAGGGCGAGATCCGCGCGCACGCTGTCCTGGTACGAGGTGTGATGGCGGACGCCGTAGCCGACGAGCTGACGATCGGCGCGCTTGTCCTTCAGGAAGCCGATGATGCCCGAATCCCGGCGCACCAGGCACGAGAAGAAGGGGGTCTCGACGCGGTAGTATCCCCCGTCCTTGTCGGTCTCGGCTGCCGAGCACCAGTGGATGCGCGGGTCGGCGGGTGCGAACGCCGCGGCCACGGTCAGCTCGCGGTCGGCCGCATCGGCTGCATCGGCCGCCTCGATGCGGTAGGAGGTCGTGCCGAAGGCCGGCGTGCGCGCGACGAATCCGATGCCCTCGGCGGTGCGCTGGCCGATCGCGGTGTGGCCGTCCGCGCCGATCAGGCGCACCGGGCCGCTTTTTTCCTCACCCGTTGCCACACCCATCGCATCGACCAGGACCATCACCCAATCCTCGCGCGCGAAGCCGAGCGGATTGGTGACCGCGATGCGGTCCTCCGCGATCCCCGCCTGGAGGACGTCCAGCGCGGCGGTGGTCACCGCGTCGGCGGCGGCGCGCACCTGCTCGAAGTGCTCCTGGTTGAGCACGTAGCTCTCATGGATGGCCGCACCGTCGAGGATGTCGTGGAACTGGTTGAAGAGCACGGTGCGCCACGCCGGTGTCAGTTCCCGCGTGCGGTCGAGGCCTGCTGCGGCGGCCAGCGAGTCGGCGGTGCACAGCAGGTTTTCGCCGTGGCGGTTGTGGCGCTTGGCGTCGGCGTGCGTGGTGTAGCAGCCTTCGAAGATGGTCGAGCTCTCGCCGCGATGGGTCGGAAGCGCGACGCCGGAATCGAGGATGCTTCCGGTGTACGCCGCCATGGTGCTGCAGAACGCGGTGGGCATCAGCGGGCGCTTCTGGAAGCGCCGCAGCGCATCGAGGTTCTGGCGCGCCGGACCGCCGCCGTGGTCGCCGATGCCGTGGAAGTGCAGGCCGCACGGATGACCCAGCGTACGCGAGCGCGCCGCGGTGCCGACGAGATCGCGCGCGGTGATGTCGCCGTTGTAGCTCGGGGTGGTGACGCCGAGGATGCGCGAGCCGTCGATGCCTTCCCACCAGTACGCTGGCCAGAAGTGCTCCTGCCCGGGATTGCAGCGGTGATGGTAATAGCGCTGTGCGCCGGCCGAGACCGCGAGCTGCGGCAGGTTGCCGGCGTGCCCGAAGGTGTCCGGGGCGTGGTAGGTGGTGCTGGTCGTGCCGAGCATCTCGCGCGCGTACCACGCGCCCTCGAGCAGGTGGCGCGCGGCGGCTTCGCCGGAAGCCATATTGGTGTCGCCTTCGACCCACTGCATGGTCATCGCCTCCCAGCGGCCGGCGGCGATCAGCTCCTTCACGCGCGCGAAGAGATCCGGGCGCTCGGCGCGCAGCACCTCGTAGGTCGCGGGCTGGCTGTGCGAGAACGTCAGCTCGGGGTAGTCGGCCATCATCGCCACCACGCTGTCGACGTCGCGCTTGATCACCTCGACGGTGTCCCTCCATGTCCACAGCCAGTTCATGTCGATGTGGCTGTGACCGACGAGATGCACCGGCGTCGCCTTGGCGCGCGCGGCGAACGGCGACAGGATGGACTCGATGCGCGCCAGAGCCTCGTCGAGCCTGGCCTGTCCGGCGGCGAGCGGCGCCTCGGGCACGAAGGCCGCGGCCTGCGCGACGAGGGCGCGGTCAGCGGCGGTGGCCGCCAGCTGCTCGCACCACCACAGCTCGGACCACATCACGTCCAGCACCTCGGTCAGCGCGCGCAGGCGCGGGGTGGTGAGCTTGAAATTGCACGAGTTGCTGACCTGGTTGTCCGGCATGCGGAAGCGGATCTCGACCACGCCGTTCGCGCCGCCCTTCAGGCGCGGGATCACCGTGAATAGCGCCGGACCGGCGGCGATCGGAATGCCGGCGTCGGCGAACAGCGGCCGGCCGTCGTGCGTCACCACCGTCGGATAGAGGCTGTTGAGCGTGCACTCGAGCGGGTCGCCGGCCAGCTCGACCGCGCCGACCGCGGCCGGCAGTTCGAGTGCGCAGCGGATGACCAGCTCCTGTCCGCGTTCGAGCGCGAGCCCTTGGAACCCGCCCCACACGTTCAGCTCGTATGCCTCGGGCCCGGGGCCCGAAACCTTGGTCCAGCGCGTGGCTGGAAACTGCCGCGACGAGTGGTCGGCGGCGGTGCGCAGGCGCGCGAGCGCGGTGGAGATGTCGGCGGCGGGCTGGGCGAGCATGGTGACCTCGCCCACGATCATATCCGCTGGGAGCCGCGGTCTTTGCCGCACGCCGCCGCGCTTTTGTCTGATCGTGCTGCGCGGCGACGCGATATCCTGGCAAAGTGCTGAAATAGCACGCTGCTGGGGTTTCAGGGGTACCTGCGTGCTGCCGGCCCGGCTCGTCGAAGAACCGATCGGTTGTGGTTTCCGGCGAGCTAGGTGGCGCCGGGGACCCCACGCCACTCCCCGGCCGGCAGCGCGAACAGGTCTTCGCGGATGCGCGCGACCATGCCCAGGAAGGAGGCATCATCTGAGAGCTGGGCCGCCTCAAGGCGCACGCCGCGCAGGAGCTCCGGCATGGCGAACCGCGGCAGCGCCGCGCGCACTGGATCGATGAGCGCTGCGCCGAAGCGTGCGAGCAGCCCGCCGAAGACCACCGTGTCCGGGGACATCAGCTGGATGGTGCTGCCGAGCACGCGCGCCAGCGGGAGGGCGGCCTCGGTGAGCACGCGCAGCGCCACCGCGTTGCCGGCCCGGACGAGGTCGACGAG
>JACDEN010000062.1 GCA_013816415.1 Planctomycetota bacterium | reverse complement strand
GGAGGGTGTCTGCCCACAGGTCGAGCGTGGCATCGACACACCGCGTGAGCGAGCTCATCGACACGCCCAGCTGGTCGGCATTGGCGTAGGTGGAGACGTTCGACGCGAGGTCGGCGAGCGCTTCGCGGAACGCGAGCTTGTCCAGCGTCTGCGTGCCCTCGCCCATCAGCGCCAGGCTCAACGAGGCCAGTCCTTCCTTGCCGGGAGGGTCGTCGATGCCGCCGCCCTCGATCACGAGTTCGACGGTGACCGTCGGCAGGGCGTGGCGTTCGACCAGATGGACGCGGATGCCGTTTTCCAGCGCGAAGCTGGTCAGCCGCGGCTGC
Organism: Planctomycetota bacterium; assembly: GCA_013816415.1. Classification (GTDB taxonomy): domain Bacteria; phylum Planctomycetota; class UBA11346; order UBA11346; family UBA11346; genus JACCZE01. The sequence goes on along the minus strand of JACDEN010000062.1, from coordinate 9,596 downwards.
GCGAATGGGGCCATCGTTGCCGGCTGCGGCTGCTTGGCGCGGAACGCATCCTCGGGAAACGCCAGCGGCTGCGGCGCCGCCGCAGCCGCTGGCTGCTCGGACGACGGCGCATCCGTTCGCGACGGCGCGCAGGCCGCGAGCAGCAGCGACATCGTCACCCCGATCAGCGCACAACCGCGGTATGCCTTCGACGTCGGACGTCGGACGTCGCACGTCGGACTTGTCTTGGCGTTCATCGCTGGTCTCCATCCGTCGTCCGCTTGGCGGGGGCGGCGCCGCCCGGTGCCGCGGGCAAGGTGATCATCTCGACGCGGCCGGCTCGCAGGTAGCGAGCCGCGATGGCGAGCACGCCTTCGGGACTGGTCGAGCGGTAGCGCTGGAGATCGCGGCCGATCCAGCCCGGATCGCCGCAGTAGTGATTGTACAGCTGCAGTGTTTCGGCGCGCGCCATCAGGCCCTCGAGCCGCCAGATGGATGACGACTCGATGTCGACCACCGCGCGGTCGAACTCGCGGCGGCCCACGGCTTCAGTGGTCGCGCGCGCGAGTTCGGCCTCGACCACCGCCTCGACGGCGGCGAGGTCCGCGTCGGGGCGGAGATCGACGATGACGTCGAAGATGCCCGAGAAGCCGTTGCCGTCCTGGCGCGCGGACACCGTCTGCGCCCACTGCTTCTCGTACACCAGCGTCTTGTAGAGCCGGCCGGTTCCGGGATTCGCGAGCACATGCCCGAGGATGTCGAGCTCGGCGTCGCCGTCCCCGAACGATTTCGGAGAGTGCCAGGCCAGGTGCACGCGGCGCAGCTTGGCGTAGTCGTCGCTGACCGTCAGGCGCGTGTCCGAGATCTCGGTCGGAGGCATCGCGCGGTGCTGCGGCTGAGTCGAAGCAGGGAAATCACCGAACCATTTCTCGACCAGCTGTTTCGCCTGCGTGAGATCGAAGTCGCCGGCGAGCGTCAGCGTCGCGTTCGCGGGAATATACCAGGTGTTGAAGAACGCGCGCACGTCGCCCACTGAAGCAGCCTCGATGTCCTCGTGCAGGCCCATCACCAGGTGCCGGTACGAATGTCCTTCGGCATAGAGCGCTTCGCTGATCGCGTAGCGCTCCTTCCCGTAGGGCTGCGTGTCGTAGCTCTGGCGTCGCTCGTTGCGCACCACGTCGCGCTGGTTGCTCAGGCTCTTCTGGGTCAGCACCGGCAGCATGTAGCCCATGCGATCGCTCTCGAGCCAGAGCGCGGTTTCGAGCTGATGCGCCGGGACCACCTCGTAATAATTGGTGCGGTCGTAGGTGGTGCTGCCGTTGATGCCGGTGCCGCCGATGCGCTTGAGGACCTCGAAATGCGCGTCCTCGCCGATATGGATCGCGCCCTGGAACATCATGTGCTCGAAGAGGTGGGCGAAGCCGCTCTTGCCGGGGACCTCGTCCCCCGATCCGACGTGGTACCAGACATCGACGGCCACCAGCGGAACGGCGCGGTCCTGGTGCAGGATGACCTGCATCCCGTTGGCGAGGCGGTAGGTCTCGAACGGCAGAGCCAGAACGTCGTCGGATGCCGAGGCATGCGCGGCGGCGAGCGCGAGCGTTGCGCACAGCCACACGCTCGCTGAGGGACGACCGAATGCATGATACAGTGACGGCATGGGAGGGTCCTTCTGCGGATGGGCCTGGAACCGGCGGTGCAGCATGGTCGTGCTCGGCTTTCTACAAGTTGTCGCCTGACCTCGGCTCTTGCTGACAACCGACAACGGACAACGGCGGTCTCTCCCTTGCTGTTGACCGTTCGAGGTGCGACCACCGACAACGGCTGTCCGTTGTCGGTGGGAAACAGCCGTTGTCGGTTCGAGATGCAGTCCTCTTACCGACAACGGCTGTCCTCTTACCGACAACGGACAACCGCTGTCCCGAAACCGACCTTTCCCGTTGCCGGCTGTGGATGGATGCGACCATGTCCCGCACCCGGCGCCCGCTGCCGCCGCGGCGATCGGAGCCATCGCATGCACGCCGGATTCCTCGAGCACCTCGACCGCGAGATCGCCGTGCTGCGCGACACCGGCCTGTTCAAGACCGAGCGCGTCATCACCTCGCCGCAGGCGGCGCTGGTGACGGTCGCCGGCAAGCAGGTCGTCAACCTGTGCGCGAACAACTACCTCGGCCTGTCGCACAGCTCCGAGCTCGAGGCGAGCGCGCGCGCAGCGATCGACCGCTACGGCTACGGACTGTCCTCGGTGCGCTTCATCTGCGGAACCCAGGACCTGCACACCGCGCTCGAGACGCGTCTCGCGGCGTTCCTGCGAACCGAAGCCAGCATCCTCTACTCGTCGTGCTTCGACGCGAATGGAGGATTGTTCGAGACGCTGCTCGGCGCCGAGGACGCGGTGATCAGCGATGCGCTCAACCATGCCAGCATCATCGACGGCATCCGCCTGTCGAAGGCGCAGCGCTTCCGCTACGCCAACAACGACATGGCCGATCTCGCGCGTCAGCTCGAAGCGGCCAAGGACTGCCGCTACAAGCTGATCGCCACGGACGGCGTGTTCTCGATGGACGGCACCATCGCCGATCTCGCCGCCATCTGCGATCTCGCCGACCGCCATCAGGCGCTGGTGATGGTCGATGATTCGCACGCGGTCGGATTCATCGGCGAGCACGGGCGCGGCACGCCCGAGCTGCGCGGTGTCGAGGGCCGCATCGACATCCTCACCGGGACCTTCGGCAAGGCGCTCGGAGGCGCATCGGGTGGCTACACCGCCGGTCGGCGCCAGATCGTCGACTGGCTGCGCCAGCGGTCGCGTCCGTACCTGTTCTCCAACTCGGTCGCACCGGTGATCGCGGCGACCACGCTGACCGCGCTCGATCTCGTCGAGCGCAGCGGCGAGCTCCGCCGCACGCTGAGTACGAACACCGGGCGGTTCCGGCGCGGGCTGGCCGCACTGGGATTCACGGTCGTTCCAGGCGACCACCCGATCGTGCCGGTGATGCTCGGGGACGCGGTCTTGGCGCAGGCGATGGCCGCCGCGCTGTTCGAACAGGGGGTGTACGCGGTGGGCTTCGCCTACCCGGTGGTGCCGCTGGGGAAGGCGCGCATCCGCACCCAGATCTCGGCTGGGCACGCCCCCGAGCACATCGACCGCGCGCTCGCCGCGTTTGCCCAGGCCGGCCGCGCGCTTAACGTGATTCCCTAGCCGCGCACGCTCGCGGTCGGAGGATCCATGACGGCGACGATGAAGGCACTGGTCAAATCGCGGCGCGAGCCCGGCCTGTGGATGGAACGCGTGCCGGTGCCCGAGATCGGCCCCAACGATGTGCTGATCCGCACCCGCAAGACGGCGATCTGCGGCACCGACCTGCACATCTACAGCTGGGACGAGTGGTCGCAGAAGACCATCCCGGTGCCGATGGTGACCGGCCACGAATTCGTGGGCGTGGTCGAGCGCGTCGGTTCGGCGGTCGCTGGTTTCGCGGTCGGCGACCGCGTCTCGGGCGAGGGCCACATCACCTGCGGGCACTGCCGCAACTGCCGCGCCGGGCGTCGGCACCTGTGCCGCAATACCCAGGGCATCGGCGTGAACCGTCAGGGCTGCTTCGGCGAATTCCTGAGTCTGCCCGCGGTGAACGCGTTCAAGCTGCCCGACGACATCTCCGACGATCTCGCCAGCATCTTCGATCCCTACGGCAACGCCACGCACACCGCTCTCTCATTCGATCTGGTGGGCGAGGACGTGCTGATCACCGGTGCCGGTCCGATCGGCTGCATGGCGGCGGCGATCGCCAAGCACGTGGGCGCGCGGCACGTGGTGGTGACCGATGTCAACGACTACCGCCTGAAACTGGCGACGACGATGGGCGCCACGCGCGTGCTGAATCCGAAGAATGGCAGCCTGCAGGACGTCATGTCGTCGCTCGGCATGACCGAGGGCTTCGACGTCGGCCTCGAGATGTCCGGCAACGGCCAGGCCTTCCAGTCGATGCTCGAGGCGATGAACCATGGCGGCCGCGTCGCCATCCTCGGCATCTTCCCGACCCCGGTGGCGATCGATTGGAGCAAGGTGATCTTCAAGGGCCTGGTGCTGAAGGGGGTCTACGGACGCGAGATGTTCGAGACCTGGTACAAGATGACCAGCATGCTGCAGAGCGGACTCGACATCTCGGCGGTGATCACCCATCGCATGCCGGTCGATGATTTCCTCGACGGCTTCAAGGCGATGCAGGAGGGCCGCTCGGGCAAGGTGATCCTCGATTGGTGAGGACCTGCCGGTGACCCGGCGACCGACGCCAGCGATGAAGCGAAGACGGCGCGAGCCGCCGCTTCGTGATGTCCATCCGGTCTATCGGCGGATCTACGATGTGGTCGTCGCGATCCCGCGCGGCCGCGTCGCCACCTATGGGCAGGTCGCGGCCGTGGCAGGGCTTCCCGGTCGCGCGCGTCAGGTGGGCTATGCGCTGCACGCGCTACCGCTGCGCAGCCGGGTTCCATGGCAGCGCGTGGTCAACAGCGCGGGCATGGTGAGCATCCGCTCGGAAGCCGGGGGCGACGAGCGTCAGCGCGAAGCGCTGGCGGCAGAAGGCATCATGTTCGACCAGCGCGGCAGGATCGATCTTCATCGATTCGGCTGGCGTCCTCGCTGATCCCCGCCTACTTCTTCTCGGGCCGAGGGCCGTAATGCGGGGCCGGCGAGCCGACCTCACGCGCGCCGAGGTCCGGTGCCTTGCCAGCGAATCCATCGTTCATGCCAGGGAGCACCTCGCCGGCATCGATCGCCGCAGTGCCGGCCGTGAGGCTGTAGTCGAGCTCGCGCTCGGTGTGCTCATCGGCGGCGTTCGCCGGCGGCATCAGCCCGGAAGCGAAGAGCGTCGCCGGGTCGAGGACGACCACGTGCTTCTCGACCGGAGATTTGGCCCGCACCTCTTCCCACGTCGCGTATTTCACGTTGTCGAACTTCAGCACGACGTTGCCGCTGCCGCCTGCGATCCCGTCGTAGTCCAAATCGCAGCCGCGTTGCGGCGTGTCGAGGTTGAACGGGCGGCCCTCGGTGCCGACGAACAGGTTGTTGCGGAACCAGCAGTCGTTGACCTGGTCCGGGGTCGACACCAGGAACGGCTCGCCCTTCTTGACCGTGGTGTTGTGGAAGAACAACGCGCCCGACGGCGAGTTGTGCATCTTGTAGACCTCGCCGTGCACGTTGTAGAGCGTGTTGCGGAAGAGGTAGGCCGGCCCGCCGTAGACCGGCTGGATCGACAGTCCGGTATGGCAGTCGACGACGCGGTTGAGGAAGCAGCGCGTGTTGCGATCCGAACCGTCCATCTCGAAGCCGTCGTCGATCAGCTGGCTGACGTCGTTGTGGTGGATGTCGTTGTCGGCGGTCAGGAAGGACGGAGCCAGGTCGATCGCATCCTTGAAATGAGAGATGCGGTTGTAACAGATCTCTGAGCCGGTGCCGCAGACCTCGATGGCGCGCGTCTCGCTGTGCCATTGCGCATCGGCCTCGGCGTTGTTTTCGAATGGCAGGAGCCACTTGCAGCGTCCCTCGAGGATGTTGTCGGAGATGAAGAAGCCGCACGCGGTCTGGTCCTTCGTGCGCGGGTGGCCGGTGATGCCATAGCCGACATCGGTGAGGTGGCAGCGCTGGATGACGATGCGGCTCGAGCCATGGATGACCATGCCGAAATCCGCACCGCGGATCGCCAGCTTGCGGAACCACACGTCGTGGACTTCGCTCGCCGACACGCCGCGGGGCAGCGCCTTGCCGTCGGGGTCCTTGGCATCGATGACCGCATCGCCGCTCTCGGGTCCCTGCCAGACGATCGGCTTGCCGGGTTCGCCGCTGGCGGTGACCTCGAAGGTGCCCGGGTAGACGCCAGCATGCAGCAGGAAGCGCGCGCCCGGTTTGGCGGCGGCCTGCGCTGCGGCGAGGCCGAGAAACGGAGCCGCCTCGGTGCCGCTGCCGCCGCCCGCTCCGGGCGCGACATGCAGCATCACGCCACCCGCAGCGAGCTGCGGTTCCGCGGTGGTGCTCGCGGTGAAGGTCTTCTCGGTGCTGCCGCCATCGGGATCGGTCAGCGCCAGTTTCACCTCGTACGACGTTTTCGATTCGAGCAGCAGGATGCTGCCGGCGAATAGCCAACCATCGGCGGGAACGTCGAGATCGCTGGCGTGCTTTTCCTTCCCGGCCTGCGTATGCGCGCCCTTGGCGACCCGCCACAGCGGCGGGCCCTGCTTCCAGTCCTTGGAGCCGGCAGGCCGGTACGACACCGCGATGGCGGCATTGCGGTTGTCATCGCCGCGGACGATCCAATGCATCCCCAGCGACAGCGTCGTGCTCGGCTCCGATACCGGGCCCGCGAGCGGGAGGGTGGCGTTTTCGGCGACCAGCACCGGCGATGAGGCCAGCAGCGTGCAGAGTGCGATGCAGATGCGGTACATACGTCACCTCGGTCCGTCGAGGCTAGCAGCCTGCGGAAAAACCGCATCCTGCTAGCGATCAAAAACCCGGCGCGACCTGCGGCCGCTATTTTGCCGGGTTTTTGATCTTCGACTTTCTCCATTCAGGGGGCAGACGCCCCCTGAAACCCCAGCCACCGTGCTGGGTTCAAGCGCACTCCCATCGCGTGCGATGTTGGCCAGGCATGGCATGGCGGCGGGGGATCGTCTGCTAGCATGGTAAGCCATGTTGTGGCCCGCCTCCGACGCTCCCGGATCCGCTCCGCCTCCGGCGACCTTTCCCCGGCTCGACGCGGTCGGACGACGGATCGCCAGCCGGCGCTGGTTCCAGGCGCTCGCCCGATGGGGCCTCCTGGTCAAGGGCGTGATCTTCCTGATGATCGGCAGCCTCGCCGGATTGGCGGCGCTGGATCTCGGCGGCGACTTCATCAACGCCTACGGCGTGATGCAGAAGATCGCCACCCATCTGTTCGGCATCCTCCTGCTGATCGTGGTCATGACCGGCAACTTCGGCTACGCGCTGTTCAAGCTGGTGGCCGCGGTGTTCGATACCGACCGCAAGGGCTCGAACGCCATCGGACTCCTGAAGCGCCTGAGCATGCTGATCAAGAGCCTGCTCTACATCGGTCTCGGCTTCCTGGCGCTGCAGGTGCTGTTCGGCTTACCGGGAGGGGACGGCAGCGGCGACACCCTGGCGAAGTCGATCGCCGCGAAGCTCAGCCGCCACGTGTTCGGACAGTGGATGGTGGTCCTGCTCGGCGTGTACCTGGTGCTGATGGGCTTCGTGCAGTTCTACATGATCTACACCGCGTACATCGGGCGCCGCCTGGCCATCGATGAGATCTCGCGCGGATTGTACCGGACCATCCTCACGCTCGCGCGCCTGGGCTACGCCGCGCGCGGCGTGGTCGCGATCGTCACCGGCGGCTTCGTCTGCATCGCCGGATGGTACAACGATCCCTCGAGCGCGCGCGGTCTGGGCGGTGCGTTGAAGTGGCTCGGCGAGCAGGCCTATATCCCGTACCTGCTCGGAGCGGTGGCGGCCGGTCTGTGCTCGTATGGCGTCTTCGAGATCCTGCTCGCGCGCTACCGGCGCATACTGATGCCGTCGCGTCGGACGATGTTCGCCCCCCGCGGCGGCCTCCCCGGCCCCTAGATCCGACATTCGCGTCCTAGATCCGGCATTCGCGGCCAGCTGCTGCGTTGCCTCCTCCTAGCGTGCACGAGCACGCGTCGTACCCCTCCGGGTAGGCTTCGCGCTCGTCGGACGCCTTGCGACGCGAAGCTAGTCCTAGAGGGCATCTGACCACGACTGCCGCATCTAGGAGGTTTTTTTGTCAGAGGAGCGGGAGGTTTTTTTTCGGCGACCACGGTGGGGGGATCTAGGCGGGGACGGAGGCGAGGTGTGGTGCGCGTGCATCCGCGCTCCAGACCTGGGGGAAGTGCGCGCCGGTGATCTTTGCGCCGTCGGGGCTTTCGACGTACGGCTTCATCAGGTGGCTGCCGGATGCGACGAAATTCGTCTGCTCCGACATCAGGTGGATGGCGATGGCGCGGCGGGGGCGGCCCGAGGTGTTCGCGTGCGAGCCGTGCCAGGTCAGGCCGTGATGGAAGTGCACCTCGCCGGCTTTCACCGGGCAGCGCTTCACCACCAGCTGGTGCCCGTCGCGGCTCGCCGGCATGTCGTCGATCTCATTGATGGTGTGCAGGAAATCGATGTGGCTGCCCCACTGGTGCGATCCGGGAACCATGCTCATGCAGCCGTTGTCCTCGGCGGCGTCGTCGAGCGCGATCCACGCCGTGACCTGGGTCGGGCCCGAGAGGATCGGCCAATACGGCCAGTCCTGGTGCCAGCGATTGACCCCGCCGGTGTTCGCTGGCTTGTACTGGATCTGGTCGTGCCACACCCGCAGCTCGCGCGCGCCGATCAGTTCAGCGGCGGAGTCGATGATCGGAGCGTGAGTGATCAGCCGGCGGAAGGCGTCGCTCGCCTCCCAGATGTTGCAGATCTGGTAGATGACCGCTCCGCCGGTATCCCACTTGGAGAGGGAGACCGGCTGCGGCTTGGCGCTGCCCTCGTCCGCGATCACCCGCAGGACCTCGTCGCGGAGCTCAGCGACCCACGCGTCGTCGACCATGCGGTCGCCCTTGACGAAGCCGTCGCGGTGGAACTGCGAGATCTGGGCGGCGCTGAGCATGGGACCCTCCGTATGGTATGTCCGCAGCATACGCAGATGGTGGCCGGTGCGGCAATGGCTGCACCGCCTAGGTGATGGATATTCGTCCGCGGGTCAGCAAGGCCTCGCGCACCGCCGTCGGCGGGACGCCGTCGATCTGGCGGAAGACCCGGCTGAAATGGTACTGGTCGTCGAACCCGGTCCTGGCCGCGATCTCCTTGATCGAGAGATCGATGTCGGCGAGCAGCAGGCGCGCCTTATCGATGCGCAGCCGGCGCAGGTACTCCTTCGGTGAGTACCCCGTCAGCTCGCGGAACAGCACGGCGAAGCGGCTGTGCCCGAGGCCCGAGGCGTGCGCGATGTCCTCGGCGGTCAGCGGCTCGGCGTAGCGCGCTTCCATCAGGGCGAGCGCGCGCTGGACCCGCGAGCGTTTGACGCCGCTGCCGTCCGCGTCGGCAGCCGCGCCACCCGCCTCGCGCGGACGCAACAGCGCGGCGATGATCCCGAGCAGACGCGCATGCGCGGCCAGCCGGCCGACGCGCGTGCCGGACTTCCAATCGCGCACCAGCTGCAGCAGGTCTTCGTGGATGCCATCGCGCGGCGTCAGACGCTGCTGCACCGCGATGTCCAGGTCGTCCGCGAAGCGGATCTCGTACGGACGCCTCCGCTCGGGGTGGTGGACGAATTTCGGCTGCCGCGGATTCAAGTCGAAGTGGACGGCGAGATGCTCGTTCGCGACGGTGCTGGAAAAGCCGTGCGGCACGAACGGGCGGATGAACAGTAGTTGGTGCTTCAGGAAGGGCGTCTCGCCTGCGCGCGTGACGAAACGAGCCTCGCCGCCGAGCAGCAGGACGAATTCGTGGTCGACGATCACGCGTTCGCCCATGTTCAGCTGGCCGAGCTGGCGGTGCGCGATGCGGATGAACGGGCTGATATCCTCGATCGGCAGCGTGTGCACCCGCCGCGCCGATGGCCGAGGCG
>JACDEN010000484.1 GCA_013816415.1 Planctomycetota bacterium | reverse complement strand
GTATCCTCTCAAGCAGCTGCTTCTTCGCGCGCGCGAGGGCTTCTGTGGCCGAGTCACGACAGCGTTCGTCATGGAGGATCGATCTGTTCGCGTCGTCGATCTGCGCCTGATTGCGGAGAACGGACTTGGCCAGATCGAATACTGAATCGGGCATCAGGGCACCTGTGGCTTGTGAGGGTTCTCTGAGGTCAGTCGCGGCGGCCGGTTCTCTCGCCACCTGATCCGGATGTAGGTGGGGTCTGGCGCGACTGCGTCGCCGTTCTCCAACTCGCGCCCATAAGCACGCAGGGCTTCCGCTGCTGACGAGTCCTCTGCGAACCAACGCGAGGCGGCGACCATACAACGGCCAGCGTCGATCAGGGCGCACCGAACGGCCCGCCTCTCGATCCGAGCATCACGCCGCGCACGCGACTCGGACAGCTTCACGGCAGTCAGCAGCACGAGGAACAACAGCGTCAGCACACCGGCGACTGCGAAGATAATGGCCAGCGCGGTCACGGGTCATTCCTCTCGATCCAATCGCGGATCTCACGCTGCGTTCGACACCCTGCTCGCACTGCCGCGCGCACGGCTGCTTCGGAGACGTCGAGAGCGATCGCGATTGGCGCCACCGCGACACCGACAACGGTCCCGACCAAATCTCCGGCCAGACGGAAGAGGTCCCCGAGCATTGGTCACGCGACCTTGCACGTCACCGGACGTGCGGCGGTGATGAAGTCCTCGACCAGACCCTTGAGCGTTACGGGCGCGATAATCTCGGCCTTGGTGTCGGGCGCCCACAGCCGCGCTGCGTGTGCCTGGAAGGCTGCGACGCGTGCCGGTGACAGCATGCCGTGCAGGAACTCGATCTCTTGGCAGAGGTCGCGCGCGATGGTCTTTGCCTTGTCGCCTTCTTCGATGACCTCGGCAAGCCCCGGCACGCTTTCGACCGGCAGCTTCATGCTCGATCCATCGTGGAAGTAGAGACAGACCATCCGGTCGCGGGATTGGCGCAGGGTGTTGTATTCGCTCGTCACCTCCACTTTGGCGGTGGGGCCGTCTCCGAAGCGGTGTTTCTTCGCGAGCGCCTTCACAATTGCGACCATCTTGCCGCTCGCCGGCCCATTTTCGTCTTCTTCGACCCATCCGGTTCGGAGGCTGGAATCGATGGCGCGCTTGCGTGCTGCCTCGCGCGTGGCGATGCGGTCCTTGATCGCATTGATGTACTTGATGCCGTTGTCAGCCTTTTGCTCGTGGGTCATCTTCATGCGGTGGTCCTGGTGGTGGTGGGCGCTTCGAGTCCGGTGGTGATGCGGAGCCGGCGATCGCCGACGTCGTAGTATTCCTGCGTGAGCGCGGGCGACGAATGGCCCAGCTGCTTCTGCGCGGCCTCGAGCGGCGCGCCGTTGTCGCGGATGCGCGTCGCGTAGGTGCGGCGCAGTTCGTGCGGCGTCAGGTCGGGACGGCCGACGGTCTCGCCGAATCCGCGCACCCAGTTGGCGATCGTGCCGTGGCTGTAGGGGAGGCCGTTCGCGTTGACGATCACGTGGCCCTTGCGGCGCGGGCGTCCCGGCTCGGGATGCCAGGCGTCGAGCTCGTCGAACGCGCGCACCACGATCGGCTCGAGGATCAGCGTCCGTGATCGCTGGCCCTTGCCGCGCACGGTGACGCAGCGATCGGCGCCGTCGGTGAAGAACCAGTCGAACTGCGCCGCGATGACCTCGCCGGGGCGCAGGCCGGTGCAGGCCATCAGCAGCAGCGCCAGGCGGCGCGCCGGCGGGAAGCCGTCGGCGTAGCACCAGCCGGCGAGCGCCTGCGCCTGGGAGTCAGTCAGCGAGCGCCGGCAATGGCCGACGCGGTTGGCGTGGTAGAGCCGCGCGCGGTCGACGGGCAGCAGGTGCTCGCGGGCGACGAACGGCGAGCGGCGGGCGAAGCCGTGGTCGTGCAGCCAGGTGAACCAGCTGCGCAGCACCGTGATCGCGGTGTTGACCGTCCGCGGCGCGAGCGTCTGCGCGAGGTGCTGGCGGTAGTCGAAGAGGAACGCCGCGGTGACGGCGCACTGCCAGTCGAGCCGGCGCAGTCCGGAGGTGCGCAGCCAGTGGCGCATGACGCGGACGTAGAGCTTGAGCGATTGCCGGGATGCGACGCGGGCGAAGAGCCAACGGGCGATCGCGTCGGCCAGGACCGCCTCGCAGCAGACGACGGGGCGGCGACCAGGGATTCGCGGTGTGAGTGGACCAAAATTGACGCTCGCGACACGGTAGATTACGCGCTCGAGCGTGCTGTCCGATTTTGCACGCCAATCGATCGCATTCCCGGCGCGTAATTCCTCGATGTGATTCCGGCGCCAAGCCTTGTCGCTGACAGGTGCCTTGCGGAACTCGACCGCCGATCGGTCTGAGAAGTTCCTATAATTCTTCGCACGCGACATGCGCGCGTCGTAGCCGACGGGTCCAGGGCTCGTCCATCCGCGTGATCGCTACGGCTGCAACGACAGAACCGCCCACCAGTGCCCACCAACAATTTCGCACCGGATTGTTAAGTCCGGTACGTATCAAGTCTTAAATGGTACTCCCAAGGGGAGTCGAACCCCTGTTCACGGACTGAGAATCCGGGCCATGCTCACCCATGCTCCACCATTGAGCACCATTGACCTACATCACCCACCATTCCGAGCCATTTCGACACCCTTCAACGTGCATCCTCCACCACGATTCGCCCACCCGCGCCCACCTTGCCCACCGTTGCCCACTGGCCGATCAGTTCGGTTCCGCCTCGGCAGGCGGTGATGCCGGCGCCCGGCCAGATGGGTCGGGCAGCTGGTCGACGATCTCATGCGTGCGCGCCTTCGACGACCGGATGTAGGGGAGCAGCGCCTGCTTCGATCGGTGGCCGGTGATCCGCGCGATGTCGTCGAGCGACATCCCCGCCTGGTCCATCTTGGTGATCGCCCACCGCTTCAGGTTGTAGACGCCGCGCCACTTCCGGGTGTGGCTGAGGTCGTCGAGCTCGGCCAGCTGCTTCGCCGTCAGCGCGACTCGCCACGCCGGCGGGTGGGCGAACATCTTGGGGACGTTCCGCTCGACGCGGTCGGCGCGCGGGAGGTGGTTGAACTGACGCAGCCACCAGCGCGACATCCGCATCGCCCGCCCGCCGCTGTCGTTGCCCCAGGCCTCGCCATCCGGCGCCATGAACATGAACTCGGCCGGCCGGCGATCACGGACAAGTTCGGAGAACCGCGCGCGCAGGCGCTTCGGCAGCGCGTGGGCGTTGTCGTCGCCATTCTTGAGTCGGTAGTTTGTCAGTTCGCCGGTGACCTCGTTGAAGTCGCCGACCCTGAGCCGCGCCGCGGTGGTCGGCCGCGGGCCGCAGGTCGCGAGGTAGTCGGCGAGCGC
>JACDEN010000483.1 GCA_013816415.1 Planctomycetota bacterium | reverse complement strand
GATGCAAGGCGTCCGACGAGGAAGTTTCCTGCCCGGAAATGACGAGGAGGCAACGCAGCAGCCGGCCCTGAATGGCGGCGCCCGGCTAGTCGTCGATTTGGGCCATGCGCATGACTTCGTCGCAGGTGGTCACGCCCTGCAGCGCCTTCCGCGCCCCGTCCATCGCCAGCGTATTCATCCCATTCGCCACCGCCGCCCGGCGGATGTCGGTGGTCGTCGACTTGGCGAACGCCAGGTCGCGCAGCTGCTTGTTCATCACCATCATCTCGAACAGCCCCTTGCGCCCGCGGTACCCGGATCCCTTGCAGTAATCGCAGCCCTTGCCGCGCATGAACGTGCGGTCCTTGTACTGCTCGGGTTTCAATCCGATCGCGATCATGTGCGCCGGGTCCGGATGATAGGCTTCCAGGCACTTCGGGCAGTTGGTACGCAGCAGGCGCTGCGCGACCACCGCCTGGATCGAGGTCGCGACCAGGAACGGCGCCACGCCCATGTCGATCAGGCGCGTCACCGCCGCCGGCGCATCGTTGGTGTGCAGGGTCGAGAACACCAGGTGACCGGTGAGCGACGCCTGGATGGCGATCGACGCCGTCTCGGCGTCACGGATCTCGCCGACCAGGATGACGTTCGGCGCCTGGCGCAGCATGGCGCGCAGGATGCGCGGGAAGTCGAGGCCGATCTTCGTCCGCACTTCGCACTGGTTGATGCCGTTGAGGTGGTACTCGACCGGGTCCTCGGCGGTGATGATCTTGCGGTCGACCGTGTTCAGCTGGTTGAGGGTCGCGTAGAGCGTCGTGGTCTTGCCCGAGCCGGTCGGGCCGGTGACCAGGATGATGCCGTTCGGCCGTTTGATCAGCGTATTGAAGGCCTTGAGGTCACCCGGATCGAAGCCCATGTCGTCGAGCGAGATCTTCAGGTTCTCGCTGTCGAGGATGCGCATCACGATCGACTCGCCGTGCACCGACGGCAGGCACGAGACGCGCAGATCGATCTTCTTGTTCGGCAGCTTGACCTTCATGCGGCCGTCCTGCGGCTTGCGCTTCTCCTCGATCAGCATGTCGGCCATGATCTTCAGGCGCTGGATCACCGGGCCCTGCAGGCGTTTCGGCGCCGGGTCCATGGTGAAGCAGACGCCGTCGATGCGGTAGCGGATCCGCAGATGGTCGGCCATCGGCTCGATGTGGATGTCCGACGCACGGTTATGCTCGGCGTTCTGGATGATCTGCTGCACGAACTTGATGATCAGGGCGTCGTCGCCCTTCTCGTCGCCTTCGTCGGTGGCGCGGACGGCGATGTCCTCGGTCAGCTCGCCGAGCATCTGCTCGACCTTGTTCTCGGAGAGGCCCCAATACTTCTCGAGCGCGGCCAGGATCTGGCGCTCGCTCGCCATCGCGACCTCGATCGCGAGCGACGTGCTGAAGCGCAGGGTGTCGACCACCTCGAGGTCCAGCGGATTCGCCATCGCCACCGCCAGGGTCTTGCCGTTGAGCATGACCGGGCAGACCTTCTTATCACGCGCGACCGGCTGCGGGATCAGATCCATCACCTGCTTGGGGATGTCGATGGTGTCGAGGTCGTAGAAGCGCAGGTCGAACTGCTCGGCGAGGGCGCGCGCAACATCCTCGGGCGAACAGGCCTCCATCTCGGCCAGCAGTTCGCCGATCAGGCGCTTCTCGCCGTCCATCTGCTTCTTGAGCGCGGCATTGACCTCGGTGTCGGTGCAGCACTCCATCTCGACCAGGATTTCACCCAAGAACTTGCGCGCCATGGACTCTCCGCGAGGACCGGCGAGTATGTCCGCCGCAGGCCGAGCGCGCCAGCCACAACCCCCGTCGGAAACCCGCTGTGGGTGACGCCGAGCGCCATACGCAGGCGGACGGCTGAACCATGGCACCCTTGCCGCGTTGACGACACCCTATGACCCTCCGCACCACGACTATCGCCTTCGCTCTGCTGTTGGCCTGCGCGCCCGGGCTGAGCGCTGCCGACAAGCCGGACACGCCGCCAGAAAAGGCGGCGCCCGTCTCTGGCACCGATGCCGCTGGCAAGGCCGATGCGAAGGTGGTGTTCGCCCAGCAGGCCAAGTCCGCAACCCCGCCCGCGGGCGACCGGCCCGGATTCCTGGGCGCGTATGTCTGGGGCAGCCGGGCAGACGGCAACTACCGGCCGTTCTTCCAATGGGAGTTCCGCATCCAGGCCGGAAACGATCCGATCAAGGCCGGCAAGATCCGCCTGATCACGCTGGGGCCGACCAAGCAGCCCGCGACCCAGGGCGAATGGAAGACGCTCTTCAACGTCGTCTCGGGCGGCACCAACGATTTCAGCTATCGCCTCAACTGCACCAACCCGATGGCCTACCAGGTCGAGATCACCACCGAGGACGGGTCCGAGACCTACATCGCCTGCGACAAGGGCGCGGTGCCGGTGGCGTTGTCGGAGCTGGCCAATCAGGGCTACGTCATCGCGGTCAATTCGAATTTCGAGACCGACGACAAGACCAAGCAGACGGTGGTGACCTACGCCGCGTGGAACATCGGAGGCAAGCCCGCCAAGGATGTGGTGCAGACCATCCATCTGCGCGACGAGAAGGGCAAGGAGGTCGCGACCTACAAGAACCGCCCGGAAAAAGGCGACCTGCCGCCCGGCTACGTCAAGGAGATCAAGGTCCCCCTCGCCAAGGTGCCGCCGTTCGCGACGCTCAGCATCAGCACCGATCAGAGCGACGGCGGAGCTGCGGGAGCCGAGCAGGGCTTCACCGGTGCGAAGGATGTCGAGATCGCCAAGGTGCACGCCGAGGGCAAGTCGCTCAAGGCGCGGATCCGCAATGGTCTGCCCCAGGATCAGGACGGCGTGGTGGTGCAGATCATCCTGCAGGACAAGGCCGGCAAGGCCTTGAAGACCTGCGATATCCCAGTCGGCCATCTCGCGACCGGGGACGAGCGCGACATCGTTGCGGATCTCGGCAGCGTGACCGGCTGGACGGGCTTCGAGACCAGCTGGAAGGCCTCGACGCCGACCGCCCCCGCGACCCCGCCGGTCGCGGCGGTCGGCGCGCCGCTGGCCACGGGCGACAAGGCCCTGCCGAAGGCGATCGCCGCGCAGGGACTCACGCTCACGCCGCAGAAGATCGAAACCACCGCGACCGGATTCATCATCGCTGGAACGCTCGCCAACGGCACCGGCAAGGCCCTTCCGCTGGTGCGTGTCCTGCTGCGCGTCAGCGATCCCGCCGGACGCACCCAGGAGCTGCAGTGCGCGGTGGCGTCGCTCGCCGATGGAGCGAGCGCGCCGGTCCGCCTCGCCTGCTCGATCGCCGACATCGCCCGCATGAGCCTGTCCTGGCGGCCATCCTCGCCCGAATCCGATTGATGTGACCGC
>JACDEN010000061.1 GCA_013816415.1 Planctomycetota bacterium | reverse complement strand
CCATGAAAAGCCCCGGCGACGTGGAGAGAGGCCGAGGTCAGGGAGGGACGAAGACGAGTAGGCCAAGCCGCGCGGTGCTGGGCGCGGCCGATCACCAATGCGGATGCTGTCGCCCGAGGCGAACCGGTCATTCGGCGGCGACCGTACCAACGGTCAGGCCGATGTCATGCTACGAGGCTACGAAACGGTCTCTGCTAGCTCTCCAGCTCGACGGTCTTGTGCCTGCGGGGGAACACAGCGCGCACCTGCAACTTGCCACCGAGGGCTTCGACGTACCGGCGGATGTTGCTGATCTTCACGTCGGGCCGGTGCTCCATCCGCGAGAGCGTCGCCTGAGTGATGCCCAGCCGTTCCGCCACCTGCTCCTGGGTCATGCCAGCGGCCTCACGAGCCTGCTGGAGACGAAGGGCGGCGATCTTTCGGTGAGCACCCGCCTCGATGGCGGCGCGTTCGCGGACAGGGAGCTTTTTGATGTACTGATCGAGCGTCTTCATGGCGTGTCTCCGTGACGTTGCTAAGGCTTCTCTTTGGCGACCCGCGCCAGGTGTCGGTCGTAGATGGCGTCAGCCAACTTGGCGAGCGCCTTGTAGAAGCGGCCCTCGTCCTGGCCGATCTTGTCGCCTCCCATCAGCAAGATGGCCCGCTGCTTGGGGTCGAAGGCGAACAGAGTGCGGTACTGGTGTCCTGCGAAACGCGACCGTAGCTCCTTCATGTTCCCGTGCTTCGAGCCCTTGATGTGATCCACATGCGGCCGTCCGAGTTGCGGACCGAACTCCCCCAGGAGCTTGGCGTCCTGGAGGATGCCCACCCGATCGGCCGAGGGTAAGCTATCAAGCCAGACCTGACACTCTTGGGCGAGCAGAACCGTCCAAGGCATCATAATGAATATACATTCCAGTGAATGTCGGGCAAGGGCTTCATGGGCCAGCATTTACCGCGATCGGCGGCATCGCCTTGTCGTAGTCCTCCCGCAGATGCCCCGGCACCAACCTCAAGTACACCTTCGTGGTGTCCAACTGGGCATGGCCGAGGATCACCTGGATGACCCTGACATCGACCTTGTTGCGCAGGAGATGAACTGCGAGCGAATGCCGCAGCAGGTGTGGATGGACGCGAGCCCCGAGGAAGTTCCCCAAGCGCGCCAGCAACCGCTGGATGACCTTGTAGTCCAACCGCTGCCCGTTTTTTCCCAAGAGCAGCAGGCCGTGATCTGGGCCGCAGAGCAGTTCTCGGCGTATGGCCAGGTAGTCCGTGGCCGCCGCGATGACGCCGCTCAACATCGGAACCATGCGGTCCTTGTTGCCCTTGCCACCACGCACCGACACCGTGCGCTGGGCGAAGTCGAGGTCGTCGATCGTGAGGTTCAACGATTCAGAGAGCCGCAGCGCGCATCCGTACAGCAGTTCCGCATGCAGACGGTTGCGACAGTCGATGACATCGCCGGGCTGCAACATCTCAAACAGGTACCGCACCTGTTCCTCCGACAACGGCGGCGGCGGAAGCGGTCGCTCATCGCCTTCCAACACCACGAGATCGACGGCGGGATTCGACAGCACCTTGCCGCGCTGCACGAGCCAGTCGCAGAAGATGTGGATCATGACCGCGTAGTTGTTGCGGGTTCCGTACGCGAGCCCTTCGTCGATGAGGTCGAGCAGGAACGCATCGAGATCGGCTGGCGTGACATCGGCCCAGCGGTGGATGTCGTGACGGATGAGCCATCGCGCCATCTTCATGAGGGTCGGCCGAGCCGACTTCACCGTCGCCGGTGACCAGTCCGTTGCCGTTCGGTAGGTGATGTAGATGACCGACCAACTACTCCATGGCAACAATAGGTGGCATAGGAAACAACATGAACACCAAGTCCATCCCCATCAACGTCATCCGCCCCCGTGCCTCGGCCGACACCAGGCCGCTCGATCTCAACCACGTCGTCGATCTCGCGGAGTCGATTGCATGTCTCGGCCTCGTGCAGCCGATCGCGCTCGACGCCTCCAGCCGTCTGTTGGCCGGCAGCCACCGTTGGCATGCCTGCCAGTTGGTGGCGATCGCTGATCCAGAGCAGCGAAAGAAGGCGCTCTCGAAGATGATCGGCGAGACCAAGATCCCGAACGCAGCCGCTCTCATCAGCCGTATCGCCGACATCGACCGTAGCGGTTGGACCGAGCGCCATCCCGACAACCGTATCCCTGTGCGCATCGTCGGCATCGACTCCAACACAAACCATGATGCCGCACTTGCGATCGAGGTCGCTGAGAATGAGCGCAGGAAGGATTACAGCATCGACGAGATCCAGGCGCTGGCGAAGCGGTTGCTCAAGGCCGGCTACGTCGAGCGCGATGGCGGCAGACCGAAGACAGGCGAGCGTGCTCTCCGGCCAATGCTCGCGTCGGTCATCGGAAAGAGCGAACGCCAGATCCGCAGGCTCCTGCAAGGGAAGCGGTCGGATGTTATCCGTCCGTCCGGCCAGGTATCACGTCGGAAGCCAACTCGGCCACATGTCCAAGTACGGACCTGGGCGCACGCCGTCGGCGGACTCAAGCGCGCGGTCGTCGCGTGTCGCGCCATCGGCAAGGGGAACCTCAAGGCCAAGCAGTTGCTGGTACTACTCGATCGCGTGGAGCGCATGTTGAAGGCCGCTTAGCGTCCAGCCTCCATCGGATTCGGTGGAGGCTTTCTTGGCCATGGACGTGTTTGAAAATGATCCTACCGGTCCCAGCTTGGATGGTGTTGGTGCCGATCTCGAAATGAAGGCGACGACGGGCGCTGGCGTGGCCGTTGGCTGAGGATCGAGGGCGTCAGGCACCATGAGACCATGATGGGCTTGATGGGCGCAGAACGCCGGGGACCGGGTTGGGTTTGAAGATGTTCCTGTCGATCACCCGTTGCCCGCCAAACCTCTCCGCCGACCATCTCGCCATGGCCACCGTCCCCTCATGACCCACCTCGCCAAGCCCAGCATCGCCGCCAAGGTCCGCTGGTCTGGTACCATCGCCGCCATCCAGCCCTCAGCCGCACGCTTTCACAAGGCCGATCGTCTGGCAACCTGCCGTTCATGTCTATCCGCCGGAGTCGCTACGTCGTCGATATGGCTCACTACCCGGAGCCGGGCACGCTTGACGAGCAAGGCGTCGGTCGGCCCGTTCTCGAAATCCGCGACACCTGGGGTCGGTTCATCCTTCTTGCCACCAAGACCATGGCAGTTGGCGGCGGCAACCCATCAACGGTGTGCCCGTGCGGCAGCGCCAAGAACCCGTGCCCAGGGCGGGTTGTCATCGGCGCTGGAGCGAACCGGTCGCTGGTGGTGACGTGCGACAGGTGCATCTTCGCCGTCAGCATTGCACAATGGTCGGGAACGTGGTGGGATTGGACGATGGGCGCGCCATTCGGTGTGATCCCTCAGACCGGTGGCTGAGGTTGGAGGCAGGTGACTGACGCCGTATCCGAGTGCATCGTCGAACTGGTGAAGCGGTTGCGGCGCTGACAATCCCCTACGTCATGACCCTCCCACCACTGCAACACCAACTCGCCGAGAAACTGCTCACGGAGTTCTGCGCCCGACGCTCGCCGCCGGAACTCCGAGACAAGATTCGCGTCGAGTTCGCCATCAAGGGCAACAGGGTCACGATCACCGAGAACCGCCCGTACTTCCTCGACCCTCACCAGTGGACCACGACGAAGGTCGCCGTCCTCGACTACGACGCCAAGGCCGCGACGTGGGAGTTGTTTTGCTTCGACCGGAACGAACGGCGCATGCCGTATCACGATACCGGGCCAACGGCTGATCTCGCGGCGCTCATCTCCGAAGTTGACGCTGATCCGACCGCGATCTTTTGGGGCTGAGGGTTAGTGAGCAACAAACACACACCGCTCCCGACTTCCCCAACTACACCACGCAGTTCTGCCAGCGCGCCCAACGTCACGAGACCCTGCCGATCTTTCCCAGCATCTCCCCCACCCGCCGTATCCACGACTTCCTGACCCACGCCAAGTCCTCGTGGCTATTGTTTCCGTTTAAGACAAATGCGTTCGATCCATTCCTCGAAAGAGCCACATAGTCTAACGACTTTTCGTGCATCGTGGTCGGATGTATGGACTTCCCCATTTCTATCTACGCCTATTGGATTGCCACTTCCGTCGATTGAGATGACATACCAGTCATTGACGCCAATCCACGCTTCCTTTCTAAAAAAGAATGTCGCATCACTGACGCTCGCCTCCTGCTTCCCCATCGCTTCGGCCCTGCCGATTCCAATAACGGATTGGCTACCAACGATTCCCGCGCCATAGCGAAGAATGAAGTCTCGATAGTCATCGGCGAACTGCACCTTGAGAGCCTGTTCGGCCGCTGCCACTTGCTCGGCGCTTGGCCTTGTCGGCGATCGCGTGACTGGATGTTTTTCAAATCCCTGAGTTATGGCATTCCAGATTTCTTGTTTCATGGCATCGAGGATGAGGGTTGGGAAACGAAGCGATTCGTCAGTAGCACTATTAGTCTTCGTCGTCATCCGGGTCCGTCACCAAACAATCATTTACAATCCACTCGTCAAACCCTGCATATATTTTTTCCGCCCTCATCTGGTTATGGTCGAAAATCCAGACAGCACCTTCCGAATCAACTCCTATCGGATTTCCCGCGCCGTCAGCAGAGACCACATACCATGCTGATACACTTGGCCATTTCTTTGTACGATATTGATTTGTAGCCCCAATAACCGTGAAGTCTTTATTCCCGTGCATGTACTCGGCCAAGCGCAGACCATAGATTAATCTACGGCCAACAACTGCCCCCCCGAAAATATTTAAAAACTGTTTGTAGTCTGGGGAAAAGGTAACCCCTAACTGCTTCTCAGCGTTAGAGATTTCTCCCTCATTGGTTACAGCCTCCGATCGACAGTTCGGTAGTTTTTCTAGAGAACTGGTGATGGCAGCAATCGTTGATGGACGCATAAAAGACTCCCAGATTTAAGGTGCAAGACCGCGACTAATCAGAGCCTCCTTTGCCCTCGCCCGCCAGTACCGTCCCAGCCAGTTATCGAACTCCTGACGCTCCATTGATGTGAGTCCTCCGCCAGGGACATTCCCAAATGGATGCTGTAGAGTATTCCAAATGCTGTGGTTATCTGCTTTAATCTCAACTACAAATCCCAGTGGATTTTGCCGGTGATGATGAACCTGTAATGTGGTCCCGTCCGGGAACACGGGAGCCGTTCCGTTTGTCTTCATCACGCGCAGATCGGCTTCGCTTAGTGTCTCAAATGACCGGGCAGCCCGGACTTCAAGACCTTGGAATGCGATTCGCTTGCGACCAAGGTGAATCATCCCCGGTACGCCTTCCACGAACTGAGAAAGCACTCTCGAAATATCCGGGTCCGCAATATTCCGTAATGGCAGCAGTAGCTTCCTTCCACCACGAATCGCTGCTCTCTGAACCAGGATCTGTGCTCCCTCAAGCACTTGCTTGTCCGTCAACTGCACTCCAAGGGCCGATGCCTCTCGTCTCACATATTGCTCCAGAGATGCCCGGAGTACGCAGTTGTTGTGAACCCATACCCCACAAGGCGGACCCCGTGGTGACATGCTGGACACAAAGTAGGTGCGATCAGCGACGATCTCCAGGTTGTACACCTTCACATCCACCGCCTGGCTCGTGTTGGCAACCACGGTCAGCGGCTCATCCCCACCTGCGAGGCAAACTCCCACCGCAATGTCCTTCGCCGAGGTCCAGCCCTCACCCTGCACCCAGAACGGATGCTCGGTGGTCGATCGGATGTCGAAGCGACGCCCATCACCCGTCTCTAGGCCGAGTGTGGTCAGAGCCTCCACGTCGCTCACCATCGAACCGCTAACGGCGCGTGCGATACGCGCGGAGTCAGGGTCCCACTGGTTGCGCGACATCACTTCCTGGCCTTGGGTGACGCTCTCGATGGCCTTCCATGATCCATCGCCCATCAGTACCGACGTCCCGGCAGGGAAGCATTGCTGGAGGCCGTTAACCATGTCGCAGGTAGCTTTTTCGCTCGCTCCCGCCGCCTTCATGGTGGCGATCGTGCGAGAGGCCATCGCAGCATCCTCGGCCGCACCGATCGTGGCGTCGGAGGTCTTGGCGGTCGGCGCAGCCCTCACGGCAGATGGCCGAGGGACCGGGCGCTTAGCCGACTTCTCCAAACCGCAGAGCGGGTTGATGTGGGGAGCCTGGCTGCCGCTACGGACGATCGTTGTCTCACCGAGACGGCCGAGACCGCAGTGGAACTTGAGGAAATCCTGCACCGGCAGCTTGAGGATGCTGTCCACGTTTAGCAGGCCAGCTTCCAGGGCGGTGCGTGAAAGCGACGTGCTACGGGCCGCCGTGCGTCTGGCGGTATTCGCCGTGGCCTCTGCGACCTCTACTCCGCCTTGAGACATGTCTCCAACGGCGGTCCTGACTTCCTGCGACATTCCCACCATGTTGCTCTGGGCGGTCTTGGCGACGTTCTTGGAAATATCCTTGCTCATCACTTTGATGCCCTTGCCAACGAGGGCGCTGCCGGGGACACCACCTGTCAGAACGGTGACGCCCACCATCATACCGGACATGAGCCGTTCCTCGATGGTGAGTTGCTGGTCCGTGACCAGATCCCGTCCCCAGACTGTGCGATAAATGTCCGTGGATGCCCCGAGGAAATCACCAACGCAGAAAGCAAGGAATCCCAGCTTGCCCATATGGGCTTCGGCGTTTTGCCAGAAGATCAGCGCAGCCCGATCATCAAGCATGCGCTCGATGACATGGACTTCACCCATCAAGCGGATGACAATCGCCGCCGGGGTTCCAGCAGGGCTGAGTGGGTCTGCCCGCAGTTCCAGGTCATAGGCTGAGAAGTTCAGATGCTGGGTCTGAACCCGTAGGCGGAAACCGTCAGGCGAACCCCGACCGATCGTGCCGTCAGCACCCACGCTCGCATCGAGCAGAACGATTTCCGGCACAGGGACGCCGTTACGACCACGGAAACGCGGATAGGCGAACTGCGAATCCCGCGCCCAAAACCTTTCAGGAACGACGAAGCGGATGCGCTTATCGGTCGCATCGAAGATGTAGCCGATCGGAATCTTTGACATCGGCACAAAATCGCCCGAGTCAATCTTCGCAACTGTGATCGGATAGTTGTCTTCACCGGGTTGGCATCCGCGCTGCTCGATTTCCTTGAGCAGCTTCTGCACCCAGCTTACGCGCTCGGTGATCATGTAGTTGAGCACTTCCTCGGTGAAGGGATGCCCAACATGCCAGTTCGGAGTGATCGGTTTGTCGAACAGTCTCGTAAGTGGCCCGGTATGAAAGAATGTATCGGTGAACCAGGTCTTCACGTCGAGCCACCAAGCCAGATCGGGATTCAACTCAAACCCTCCCTGGTGGTTCATCTGATTAGCGATCACCGTGTCCTTGACCCCGTCGATGGCGATCGGGGTTGCCAGCAGGGTCTGCCGGTAATCGGCGGTGAGGCTGAAATACCGCTTCAATCGAGCTATGGCCGCTTGATCCATGTAGGACCTGAGCTTGACCTCAAGAAGACGCCTCGTCCGTTCCATAGCGGGATCTGCCCGCTCAGCGCGGACGCCGTTGGTCACGAAGTGCTTGAAGACGCGCAGCCATTGTTGAAGCGGCGGCCCGCTCTTTTGCAGTCGTTGGGCTACGGCAGCATCGTCACAGTCTGTACCCGAGTTCCACATGCGACGATACTGGTCGAGAGCCAGTTCATATGCCGCTTGGCTTGAATCGGTCTGGGTCTGCTTGATCTGCGACAGCGATTCAGCGCGCGACACCGGCAGATGCCAGGCACCCTCACCGTTTGGAAACACAGGAACTATCTGCGCGACCATGTGCATGCAGAACTCGAAGACCGTATCGAGATCATCGGTGTTCTTGGTGCGCGCAGCATGCTGGGCTCCCCACGGCACCGTATAGCCAGTAGGTAGCTTCCAGTCGTTGTCGGTTCCTCCGTTCGCTGGCGGTATCGGGGTTGATTCCTGCTGGAGTTCACCATCGCCAGAGAAGTTCTTCCGCAGTTCAAGGTTCCGACGAGCCACTTCTAGCTGGTAGACACCGGGCTCGCTGAGCACGGGCAGGTCCACTTGGACCGGAATCTCCAGCAAGGCCGCTGACGTATCGGGATTGCCTCCGAAGACCGGGAACACCTGTACGATGGTGTCACCGACGCGATCTCCGGCGACAACGAAGCTGGAACCGTCAGGCCAGGACAGGATGGGGGCCGCCTGGTTGGAACCATCACCTGCTACGGCTGGGTCCTGACCCGTGGCCGTCATCGCGACATCGTACTTCACTGCGAACTTGGTGTTCGCCCCAGTCAATCCGCTCGAAGGCTTCACGATCGGCCTGGGACCGGCATCGGTGAACGCGATCGTCGCGCGGTTTCCAAAGAGCGATGTTCCCCCGTATGGTGCCTTGGCGAAATCGTTGTCCTCCGCCAAAGTCTGCTCCAGTTCACGGTGCTTCACTTCAACCATACCGAGCAGGTAGTCGCCCAGCCCAAGCTCGTTAAAGATGGGGTCGTCGATGGTGAAGTAGTAGTTGCTGAATCCCGCCGATTGAAGGGCTTCTTCTGGTGCATCACCTGCCATGCCGCCCAGGAAGCGCGCCTTGGCGTCGTCTACGGCAATCTTGCCCTGGTTGCTCTGCTTCACGAACGCGCCGCTGCCCTGGTTGAGGTAGAAGCAGTGGGGCTCCATGCCTGTCCAGTTCAGCGTCCAAGCCTTCACCTTAGCCTTGGCTTCGGCATCCGTGAACTGCGGCAGCGCCACGTCGATCCAGACGTTCTCATTCGCCGCAGGCTGGCTCCCCGCGCTCTCCTTACCGGCGACGCGGATCGTGTACTCCTTGTCCTCCAACTGCCACAACTCGATGGGGTTGACGTTGATGCGACAGATGGCCAGCGCCCCCTTCATCCGATGCGCCCCATTCGCCCCCGCCGTGAGCTGCGACAACTCATCCGAGTAGGCTTTCACCGCTCCGCATTTCACATCTACATCATAAAGCGCCGCCTCGACCTCCGGCCCAATCTCCACCTCCATCTCAATAATCTGATTCCTCGCCTGGAATTCCCCATCAACGATAAGTTTTTGACCCACAATCGCAATCTTCCCCTTCCGCTCAGCAGGATCCTGCGAGTCGGACCACGCCGACCGCACCTGCGTGATATCCTGTCCGCCACCTTGCTTCAGGAACCGTACGTAATCCCCGGCTTCCTTACTGAATTCTCCATCGGTGTCACAGTCGAAGTCCCGATTGATGAAATTGGCTTCGACCCGAATCGTCGATCGCGTTCCCGTTGCGACCACATCGGGCGTCAACCGAATCAAATTGACCGGCGCAGAGACCCCATACGAGTACCCATCGCCCGCAGAAAATCCGTATGAGGCATATTTCCTCCCAGAAGTCTGTTTCAGCGCCGTCGGAGCCGAACCGCCGTCGTTGTTACTCCTACCAATCTTGAGAGTCGCCGTAGCGGTATTCCCACTCCCAATCGCATTTTCGTGATCGTTGCCGATAGAAATAAATGGGCTTCCGCCAGATTCAGCGCTGTTCAAATTTCTCAGAGCCTCATCCTCGATTTTGACCGCGACATTCGAAGGATCGACCTGCCAAGACGGAGGAATGCTGATGATGCGGGGAGTAAACCTTTTTTCCCAATTTTCAGTAGATGCACTGACGCGTGTGGTTCCGGTCGTGTTGGCAGCGCCGCTATTCTGGGCAGTCAACTCCACCTGAGTGGGGAATCCTTGTCCAATCAGCCAGGTATAGAGTCCTGGTTCACCGATGGTAATCCTTGGATAAGTGGTTCCGGCAATATGAGAGCCGGTGGACACGACATAAATCTCATCGCCTGGCGAAGCGTCAGCGGGTGGGAAGAAATCTAGGACAAAGACGTCATAGGTGTCCCCGGAATTTACCCAACTTCCCTGCCGAGCAGTTGCAGCCGTTCTTGACTTCCTCTCGCATAGGGTCAATATAGACACCTACGAGGAGTCGGTAAATGCCGTACCAATC
>JACDEN010000482.1 GCA_013816415.1 Planctomycetota bacterium | reverse complement strand
CCAAATGATATCTGAGGTCAAAAACCGTGTGAGAGCCCCTGCGTTGATCTTCCATGTCACCATTATGCAGCCGTTAACCTGAAGGCATCGCCTAAAGGCGAGGGTTTTTATCCCCCAGCATGGCAATGAAAATTCAACGGCCCCGGAGGACGTGTCCGCTCATCGAGCCGTGTAGCGCCCTGTCCGCCTGGAAAGTCGCCTCGCCGCTGTCCGCCGATGATCGATGATGCCGCTGGTACGCGTCTCCGGCGAAGCGGCAGAACCGCGTCGTGATTCTCCGTGCGCGCAGGCCTACAGCGTGATGATCGCCGTCACGAGGGAAACACGGCCTATGTCGCTCAAACGGATGGACAATGTCTTGATCGTTGTCGACGATCTCGAAGCCACCAAAGCCTTTTTCATCGCGTTGGGTCTCAAGCTCGAGGGCGAGACGATCGTCGAAGGGCCTCTGGTCGGGCAACTTATCGGGTTGAAGGACGTGCGGTCCACCATCGCGATGCTGCGGACACCGGATGGGCAGGGCCTCGAGCTGGACAAGTTCCACACGCCGAACGCCGTCAGGTTCGGCCCCGTGGCCACGCCCGTGAATACCCTGGGCATCCGCCGCATCATGTTCGCCGTCGACGACAGCCACGTGTCGCGCTCCTTCGTACGGCAGGTCTTCAGCAAGCAGCGGATCTTCTCCTCCTCCGTCAACGGACACGGACGGCGACGCAGCGTCTTGCCCGCCTCCTCGGGGGTGCGATTGTCATTACGACTGTTGCACGACATGCAGCAGGCGACGACGTTTGACAAGGAGTCGGGACCGCGGCGGCTCAATGGTAGGACGTGATCACGCGTACCACTCACCATGCTCAACCGCGCTCCGCAGTACTGACAGGCGAAGTCATCGCGGATGAACACCGCTTTGCGGGTCGGTGAGTCGAACAGGCGACGACGACGCAGCGTGCGCACCTGACGACGCATCACAACCACGGCTGGCAGGTTGAACGTGCAGTGCTGGCTGCGCACGACCTCGGGGTAGTGCTCGATGGGCGTGGCTTTCCCGGCGATCACCAGGACGAGGGCGTCCATCCAGTGCTCGACGATCCGGACGACCGGCACGTGTTGGCTGCGGCCATCAAGTGCCCAGCTGGTGTCATCGTCCCGATGAACCTGGCCGACTTTCCCGCGGCCGTCCTCAGCGCGTATGGAATCGACGCGCAGCATCCAGACGAGTTCATTCGTCACCTCCTCGATCTGAATCCCGGTGCGGTCTGCACTGCGGTCAAGAAGACCCGCGCTCGCCTTCGTTCTCCACCGAAATCCGTGGACGATTACCTCGATATGGAGGCTCCACTCGGCTTGGATTACAGCTCACTCATACTGCATCTTCGACCTTGGTAAAAGGGTACGAACGCGCTGCTGCCTCGGCAGAAATGCTGGATTGGTGGCGATGCTCGGCCACGGTCATCAATCGGTCATGGGCTGCATCCCAAAGGATGTAGCCGCAACACGTGGGGATATCGCGGATGCGCAGCACCTTGACATCGGCGAGCAATTGCGCGTTGGCACGATGACAGGCGGCGAGGCGATAGTTGGGGATGCGTTCGCAGAGGTGATGCACGTTGTGGTAGCCAATGTCGGCAGTGAACCAGTTAAGAATGCCCGGCAGCTTGAAGTAGCTCGACCCCTCCAGGGCACCGGCGAGGTAGCTCCAGCCTTCGTCACGGTGCGAGTAGGATTCGGCGAAGTTGTGCTGAATGTAGAACACGCAGATAAAGATTGCCGCCGTGACCATCATCATCGGCGCATAAAGTGCCCAGAAAAAACCATGGCCCATCAGTTCGCCGCACACGATCCACGCGCCAACCACGCAGATGTTGTTGAAGAGCAAATCCCAGAACTCGCCGGTGGTGTACCAAAACTTCGACTGGTAGGCAAACATCCTGCGCCACTCGTAGCGCCAGAGGCAGCCGAGCAGATGCGGCACATATGCCAGCAAACCACACATGAGCTGCACCCGCGGCTTGACCACCAGATAGAAAAGGCCGCCCGGAAACAGCATCAGCGGATGGCGCAGCGTCGTGTAGAGCCCCTGACGGAAGGGGCTAAGCGCGTCAAACTGCGCAACACTGAGTACTGCCGCCGGGCCGCGGTATCGCTCCCAGTTACCATTGTGTTTGTGGTGGTAAGCATGGCCGCGCGACCAGGGATATTGCGGCAGGCCATTGACAATACCGAGCAGAAAGCCGACGGCACGATTGACGCGCGCGTGACGAAACAGGGAGTAGTGCCCGCAGTCGTGCATCAGCGCGAATGAGCGCGATAGGAACATCACCATCAGCCCGGCGATCAGCACCTGCAGCCAGGGCAAGGTGTCATGCACGTGATAGGCCGCTAACCACAGAGCGGCGTAGGGCACCAAAACGCTGAGGATTTGCCCCATGGCCACGAGGTCGCTGCTAACCATAAAGGGCTTGAGGTCGAAATCCGAGCGCTGCACCGTTGAGACAGTCATATTGGGGTCACCATAGGAAACGGATTTTAAAGTACGCTAAGGAAACCGTCGAGCAGGCAGACGCTTGGCGTATCGCGTAGGACCTCATCTCGTCGCCCCAACGGTGCACTCGATCTGGCTAAGCAGTATAGCTCGAAACTGCGATCCATCGCGATCGAGCGACTACCAAGATAAGGGAAGTGCAGATACCACAGGCACAACTGCGACTTCGCGGTCTCTGGCGAGGCGCCCTGATCGAGCAGGTAGATCGCTGCGGCATGTCCCGAGCGATCGGCCCTGGCCTGGCAGTGGATCAGCAGCGGCTTGGGTGCTCGTTCGATCAGGTCTTCGACGCTCTGGCAGCGATCGGGAGAGATGTCGTGCAGCGCTGACCAGGCCCCGTCGTAATGGATGATTCCGAGCCTGACACAGGCCGAAACCTCCTCATCGTACCACGGCTTTCCCTGGTTCGGTCCGCGGAGGTTGAGCACCGATCGGATCACATGCTCGGCCGCCACCTCGGCCAAACGTCGCGGAGAACGTGATCATGATGACCATCAACAGGACGCCGGCTGCGATCTGGTTCTTCATCGCCGAACGAGAGACCTGCAAAGGTCGGTGGTTGGCTTCGCCAACATGTGGAAGTAGGCGTTCATTTGCCATCCGTCTTCTTGACTGTGGCCTGCGCGTCGAGGGCGGTCTTCAACGACTTCGCCAGGTCCAACGTCTTGCCGACACCCCAGTAGTGGAGGTAGATCAGCTTCGGGGTCTCGTCTTCCATGTGACTGTGGATGGCGACGATGTTGATTCCGCCGGCCCGAAGAGTGCGGAGAACCGGCTGAAGTTCGCCGGCGACCGTGACGAAGTCACCATCGACCAACGCCGTGTCGTCCGAGCCCATGAACGCGGCCCAGGTGTTGA
>JACDEN010000060.1 GCA_013816415.1 Planctomycetota bacterium | reverse complement strand
ATGAAGGTCCAGGTGCGCGCCGGGTTGCCGGTCTCGGCGATGGCCTGTCCCTGCTCGAGCTTATGGGTCTCCTGCGAACCGGGCATGCGGGCGAGGATGGTCATGCCATTGGACGATCCGATGACGCCGAAGCATTCGGGTGCGTTCTTGCGGCGCGGAGCCGCCGCCGGCAGACGCAGGGTCGGGATCACCACGTCGCTGACCTGGCTCGGCGGAGTCGAGGTCTTGATCGGCTTCGCCGTCTTCTTGATCTGCCTCGCCGCGCGCTCCTGCTGGCGTTCGGCCTCGGGAAGGAACGGGTTCAGGTCATTGACGTTGAATTCGCGGTCGAAGTCTCCGATCGGAGGCATCGCCGCGACCAGACGCTGGACCGGCTTTCCGGCATAGGTCGGCTTTTCGTACGGCCATACCGGCTCGTCGCTCAGCAGCCACCAGGTCGCGGCGATGAGCACCCCGAACAGGCAGATGAATGCCGAGAGCGAAGCGGGGTTGGGGTCGAGGGACAGCCTCACGGACGCGCCCCGGTATTGTCCTGCGGGCGCTGAGGGCCGGGGGCGGGGCCACGGGAAGTGCCGGTCGCCCTGGAGCCGGCCTTGCCTCCGCGCTCCTCCTCGGAGAGATAGCGCATCCCGGCGATGTCGAAGGTCGCCTCGACCAGCTGGATCTGGTCCTTCGGCTTCTCGTTGCTGCCTTTGATGCGCAGATGCTGGAGGATCAGCGGAAAGTCCTTCGGCTTGTCAGGCTCGCTGGTCTTGATCTGGCTGAAGGCATGGAGGATCCACAGCACGTCCTGCAGCGTGCCGGTCACTTCCATCTTCAGCGGAAATTCGCGTACCAGCGGCGGCCGTCCCGCGGGACCGGTGAGCGTCTCGACACCGTGGCTGATCTCGAACTTGGTGATCGGAGCACCCGGCGTGCTGAAGGCGATGCGCGCCGCCTTCTCGGTGAGCTGGAGCATGGTCAGCAGGAAGGGCGCCTCCTTGTCCGGCGGCGTCTCGTCGCCTGCGGAAAAGCCGAGGTCCTCATTGAAGGGGATGCTGCGGCTTTCGGCGAGATGACGCAGCGCGTCGCGCGTGAAGTAGCGCTGCCGGGTGAAGAATTCGGACTTGTGCTCTCCATTGGGAAGGACCGCCGGCAAGGTGTAGATCGGATCCGGCTGGATGTTCAGCTCGCCTTTCAGATCCTCGATGGTCTTGCGCAGTTCGTCATTGGCCGAGCGCTGCTTGTCCAGCACCGTGGTGAAGAGCTCGGGGCCCTTCATCGATTCGTGCTGCGCGCGGGCGACGCTCAGCTGGTTCCCGCTGCCGTCATCCTGGGAAAACCACCAGACGATCAGCGCAGACACCAGCACGGCAGCCGCGAGGACCAGCCATCCTGCCCGCGTCTCCTTCTTGACGTCGGGCCGCATTATTTCTTCTGCCCGTCGGAAGGCGCCGCCTTGACCTCGGTGATGACGCGGTCGGCGGTCACCTGCGACAGATCGGTGGGCTTGAAGTGGAAGCGCTCCGAGAAGCGGAATTCCTGGGCGACGACCGTCGATTTGCTCTTGTGCTCATGCACCTCGTCGAAGATGGCCGTGGTTCCATCGGGAGTCCATTCCTTGATCCATTTCCGCCAATCCGAGACCAGCTGGTTCTTCTTCTCCTCGGATGGGTTCGAGTCGAACTTCACCTTGCCCGAGATGTCGACGGCTCCGCGATCGATGGCGATGTCGGCGGCCTCGCGTTTGGCAGCGACCTCATTGCCCTTGCGCTCCTCCTCGCCCAGCGTGTCCGCGTCCTGTCCGACCGAGACCGTCTCGAGCAGGGTCACCCACAGCTCCTTCGATTTCTCGGTGCGCTCTTTCAGCGCGCGGATGGTGTAGAGCAGGTCGCGCCCGGCGTAGATGCGGCTGGCGATGCCGCGCAGATCGAGCGACAGTTCGTCCTTTTCCCGCTCGAGAGCGGCGAGCTTGGTCTTGTAGCCTTCGTACTCGCTCTTGTAGCGGGAATAGTTTTCCAGGCTCTCGCGGTCGGCGCTGTGCTGCTGAAAGAACGTCGCGCAGGCGAAGACCGCGGCGATCGCGATGCAGGCGGCGGCGGCGAATGGCCAGATCAGGGTGCTGCGCCAGAGGTCGCGCCTGACCACTGCTTCCGGCCGGAGGTCGAGGCGGACCGCGTGCTTCAGACCGAAGAGCGGATCGGAGAGCGCGAGGCCCGCGGCGGAAACGTACTCGCAGGACCGTTCAGGTCGGGCGCCCGCAACCGACGCCTCGTCGAGGCCGGCGAACGGATCGAAGAGCGTCGCCGGCACGCCGAACCGGCGCGAAAGGTAGGTGTCGAGGCCGATCAGCGCCGAGCCGGCGCCGGCGAGATGCACCGCCTTGAGATCGATCGTCTTCAGCTTCAGCTGCGCCTTGAACCAGGCGATCGAGCTGGCGAGCTGACCGTAGAGGTTCTCGGCGGCGCGCATGCGCGAGGCATCGAGCGCGACGGCTCCCGCGCGAGGCACAGACGCCGGATCGGCTGCGCTGCCGCCGAGGGCGTCGTCGTGCAGGACCAGCAGTTCGTCGTCGCCGAGCACATCGCCGGCAGCGGCCTCGGTCTCGTGGGGCGGCTTGACCGCCGACACGCGATCCGTCGTGGTCCGATCCATCTCGGCATCGACCGCGGCCGGCGGGGCCTCCGGGGTCGCGGGCCCGGTCGGCGATGACGGCGATGGACGTTCGGGCTTGGCCGCATCATCCGACGGCGGCTCGGAGAACTGCTCGCTGCCGATCGGGATCTGCCGGCAGGCGAGCATGCGCTCGTCGCCGAAGAGCGTGATGCCGGTGGTCGTGGGACCGATGTCGATCAGTAGCGCGAGCTCCTCGTCCCGCACCGGCGGCAGGGGCAGCGTCGCATTGAAGGCCGCAGCCGGGGCGAAATGGATCTGGGGCGCGGACACGCCCGCTTCGCGCAGGTCGACCAGCGCGCTGTAGACCTGGGCCGGCTGCGCAAGCACGCAGCAGTGCACGATCTCGTCGCCGCCGATCGGGATGACGACGGTGTCGGCAGCGAGGTCGCCGCTGGCGTCGACATGCTGGCTCAGCTCGAGACGGAGCAGCCGCGCCAGGCGGTCAGGAGGCAGCGGCAGGGTCGACACGAAGCGGACCATGGCGCCGATGTCGCCGGAGGCGCAGACGACGCGCGAACCGAACGGGAGCTTGGCGTCCAGTTCGGCCAGCACCGCCGGCAGCGGCTTGGGTTCCCCCGAGTGCGCGAAGCGCTCGACCTGCGCACAGCCGCGCAGGCGGATCCGCTTGCCGGACCGCTCCAGGACGCACGCGCGTGCGGTGCGGTGACCGATGTCGAGACCGGTGACCGTCGTCCCCATCTACGGTCTTCCGTTCTTCTGCCACTGCGGCGACAGATCGCTGCGCTGAGACGCCGGGGCCGGGGCTTCCGTGTTCTTGTCGGCGGGGGCCGAGCGCGCGTCGAGCTCGAGCTGCGCTTCAGGCGGCAGCATGGCGCGGGCCGTATCACGCAGGCGCTGCACCTCGTCGCTGAGCTTCGACCCGTTGGGGTCGACAATGTGCGCGGTGACCAGGATCACCAGGTTGCGACGGTCGCTCGACTTGCTGTCGCGGCGGAACAGGTGCCCGAGCAGCGGGATGCGCGAGATGAACGGCACGCCGGCCATCTTCTTCTCCTCCCTCTCCTTGGTGAGTCCTCCGAGCGCCAGGGTCTGCCCGTTCTGCACATGCAGCGAGGTGAACAGCTTGCGGGTGCTGAATTCCGGCGGGGATTCGATGGTATTCTGCAGCTGGCCATTTCCGGCAGCATTATTGAAGACGACGGGGGAGGGTCCGAGAACCATTTCCTTCACCGATGGCGCCAGGGAGAGCGTGATGATATCACTGTTGCGAGCGACCGACGGCGTGATCGACAAGGTGATCCCTTCCGGAACGACCGTGTACACGGGAACGATGATCGAGGGCTGCTGCTGATAGATCACCTGCCCATTTTGACCAGTTGTCGGAACGGTACCCCCCGAGCCCTGCGTCTCGTAGCCTGAAATGTAACGCCGGTCACGCGTCACCTCGATGCGTCCCGTGGAATTGTTCAAGGTGAGGATCTTCGGCTCAGACAACGTGTCTGCTTTTCCTTCTTGTTCGAGAGCGCTGATCTTGGCCGCGATATTCAGTCCCTGGTTCAGCAGAACCTGGGCGAAGAGCCCGTTGTTCGGCGGGGAGGCGCCGGTGAGGGCTGCCGCGGTGGTGCCGATGGTGGCGCCGGTGTCAGCTGGATTGGGTGCGCCGCCGGGGCCGACCAGGCCCGCGCCGCCGATGGAAATCGCGCCCTTGTTGCCACCGCCCGACCAATCGACGCCGAGTTCACGCACCGCGTCTTCAGATACTTCGATGAATCGCGTCTCGATCAGCACCTGGACGTTGTTGTAGTCGAGTGCACGGAGCAACCGCTTCAACTCGATGATCGTCGATGGTGTCGAGCGGACGTAGAGCGAGTTCGATTTGCGATCGAGGTACATCTGGGCGTCGGCAGGCCAGCCGACCACCAGGGTCGGAACTTTGTCGAGAAACTTCTCCAGGTCCGACTTCTTCTGCTGCTGCTGCTGCTGCTGCTGCTGCGCAGCTTGGGCCTGCTGGGCCTGCTGGGCCTGCGCCTGCTGCAGTTGTTGTTGTTGGAGCTGCTGCTGCTGCTGCTGGGCGGCGCTACCGGTGGTATTCGTGGTGTCCAGAGCCGCGAACTGTCCCTGCGCCCCGACGTCGGTCAGGCCGGAGTCCAGCCGGATGATGTCGGTGACCATGATCTCGCTGTCGCTGCTGGTCACGTAGACGGTGCCGCCCGAGTAGTTGAAGCGCACCTTCACCAGCTTGGCGATGGTCGCCAGCGCGTTGCCGGCGGTCTCGTTGACCAGGTGGATGCTCAGCTTCTCGGGGCCGAGCGCGTCATCGAGGATGACGTAGTTGATGCCGATGTACGGGAACAGCACGCCCAGCACCTCGCGCACCTGCGTGCTCTGGGTCCCGTTGGTGCCGTCGTAGATCAGCGTCACGCGTTCCGCCAGCCGCTCCTCGACGCGCGCCCGCTCGGCGGCGGCGATGTCCTCGTCGAACACCCACACCGTGCGCGGGATCTTCGGCGGGTCGCGGTACATGGTGCCGTCGCGCAGCACGTCGTTGATGCCTTCGGCGTGGCGGTATTGCTGGTCCTTGAGCAGTTCGGCGCGTTCGCGCGCGACCATGGTGTCGAGGATGCGGAACTTGAGGCTGAGCGTCGCGGAGTCGTGCGGGTAGTCGTGGAGGATCGCCGTGCACAGCGTCGCCGCGTCGCCGTACTGCTTCTGCGCGATGTAGTATTCGACGATCTCGAGGCGCTGGCGCACGGCCTTGTCGGCTCGCGCCTTGGCCATTTCGTAATCCGGATCCCCGATGATGAGATCCTTGGTCAGGGCCTGCTCGGACAGCAGCTTGCGGATCTCGTTCTCCTTCATGGTGACGCGCGTCGCCATCAGGGTCTGCTTCGCGAGAGTGTCCTCGGGATGCTCCGCGACCCAGCTCTCGAGCAGGCGGACGGCCTCCTGGTGGTGGCCGTGCTTGACCAGATCCTCGGCCCCGGTGACGGCGGCGGAGGGCGCCTCGGCGGCCATCGCGGCCTGCAGGAGGAGCGCGCATCCGAGGGCGCAACTGGCGCGAAACGCTGGAGCGATCAGGGCTCCCAGATAAGGCAGGAGTTCCAATCGCGACATGCCACCTCCGGAACGTAGGCTTGAATAGCGCAGTGAACGAAGGTGTTACATGCTTTCAACCGGATTGTTGCGTCATATTTTGCCCCGGCCCGAACCGCGACCTCCGACCAGGATCACACCCATGGCTGCCCGCACCGTCCTCCACGACACCCAGAAGGCAGCCGGTGGGAAGATCATCGATTTCCACGGCTGGGACATGCCCGTCCAGTTCACCTCGATCGCCGCCGAGCACCAGGCGGTGCGGACCGCCGCCGGACTCTTCGATCTCGGACACATGGGACGGCTGCGGGTCGACGGCGCCGGGTCGCTGGCATTCCTGGAACGCCGCGTGTGCCGTCCGCTGGCTGACCTGGCCACCGGCGGCGTGCGCTATGGCCTGACGCTCGCCGAGGACGGCACGGTCGAGGACGACGTGCTGGTCAGCCGCGAGTCCGCCGATGCCTGGCACGTCGTGGTCAACGCCTCGAACAAGGACAAGGTGCTGACGCTGTGGCGGGTCGGCATGCCGGACGGGATCCGTCTGCGCGACATCTCGGACGAACAGGCTATGGTCGCGGTGCAGGGACCGGCCGCGCTCGGCCATCTCCAGGCGCTCGGCATGGAGGCGAAGGACCAGAAGTACTATTCGTTCCGCGACGTGGCCTGGCGCGGCACGACGGTGCGCCTCAGCCGCACCGGCTACACCGGCGAGGATGGCTACGAATGCTTCGTCAGCGCGGATCGCGTGGTCGAACTGTGGCAGGCATTGGCCGGACGGGGCATCGCCCTGTGCGGACTCGGCGCGCGCGACACCCTGCGCCTCGAAGCCGGCATGCCGCTCTACGGCAACGAACTCGACCGCACCACCACGCCGGTCGAGGCCGGCCTCGGCTTCGCGATCAACAAGCAGGGCGGCTTCATCGGCGACCGCGTGGTGCTCGACCAGCTGGCGCATGGTCCTGAGAAGAAGCTCGTCGGGCTGCGCATGCTCGACAAGCGCGTGCCGCGCAGCCATTACCAGGTGCTGGTCGCCGGACTGGCGGTCGGCCAGGTGACGTCGGGGACCTTGTCGCCCACGCTCGGAGCGGCGATCGGCATGGCCTATGTCACGAGCGCGCATGCGGAACCGGGGACGCGGATCCAGGTCGACCTGCGCGGGACGCGCTGCGATGCGGAGATCGTCAAGCTGCCGTTCTACAAACGCGCGAAATGACCTCAGCCGTTGCCGGACTCGGACAGCATCGGGCGGTCGTGAAAGCGGTTCACCGCTTCGAGCGGACGGATCACCACCGTGCAGGGAACGGATGACGTGATGGCCGTGGTGGCGCCGATACGGTAGAAGCGTCCGGGAACGACCAGCCCGCCATCGATGCGGATGGTCGAGAAATCCCCAGCCTCGACGCTGATCACGTAGTCGTGCCCGCTGTCGTTGCGGATCGACCAGGCATGCCGCTCGGAGGTCGGCGTGAAGGTGGTCGTCGACCATACGCCGCCAGCGTTCAGCGTCGGCCCGTCGGGCGTATCGCGCAGCGCGGTCCGCGGGTCGGGAGCGCGTCCGGCGTCGAGGCGCCCCCCGGGCGAAGTGCCCGACGCCGCGGTGCGGTCGATGTCGCCCGGATCGGAACCGGCCGTCAGCGGCGGAGGCGCCGTCGCTGATCGCATGGGGGAGGATCGCATGGGAGAGGATGCGAGCAACCGACGCGCGGGCGCAAGTTCGGCGGCTGCCTCACGATCGAGGACTTCCAGCGCCGACGGATCGCCATCGTCCGCCTGACCCGCTGCCGCCACCGCGCGCGCTAGTGCCCGCAGGGCAGGCTCGGAATCCACCGGTCCCGATCCCGTCGATTCGCGCAGCGGTCCGCCGGGTGCGCCGACCTGATCGCGGTGCGCGGTCGGGTGGCCAGCAGTGCGCACGGTGATGATGACCGCGGTCAGCACCAGGACGACGAGCACGCCCGAGATGATGAGCGTCCGCCGCGTCGTCACTTGGTGGTGAAGGTCCAGCTCGGACTGGCGCCGATGGTGAAGGACTCCGCGTTCGACGGTCCGGTCGGAGCGGTGTTGACCGTCGTCACCACCACCTGCACCACGTAGACCGTCACCGCCGAGAGCGCCGAGGCCGGCAGGATGAATATCTCGCCGACGTTCAGCCGGCTGTCGCGCGAGCATCCGCCCGGCGCATTGGCTCCGCCGCACAGGATGAAGAGCGGGATGTTCGTCGATGATCCCTGCACCGTGACCGTCACGGTGATGGATGCCCAGTTCTTGGTCGTCGGACAGATGACGTGGATGGGCGGGCCCGCCACATCGATGTCCGGGGTCGACGGGCTCTGTCCGGAATTCGCGGAGCTCAAGGGATCCGGCGTTTCCGAATCGGTGCTGAAGCTGGTGTCGATGCCCGCCTGGCCGGAACGCGGCCAGTAGCTGAGGGTGATCGACACCGGCGTGCTGCGGTCCCCGGCGTAGTCGGTGGTCGAATACCCTGAGACTCCCGGTACCATGCCTGGGTGCGCGGTCTTTGCGGAATCGGCATCACCGAAGCCGAACACCTGAGACTCGTGGCGCATGATCGGCAGGCGGTGATAGACGGTGTTCCACAGCGAGCGGATCGAGGGAACGCCGGGGACGCTGCTGATTCCCTCGTAATAGATGTTCGACAGGAAGATGTCGCCGCCGCCGTTGGCGACGCGGATGCGTTCGGTCAATCCCACGCCGCGGAACAGCGCGTTGGCGTTGTCCGCCGGGCCGGTCGGCTGACCGTCAGTCGACTCGTAGTGCGTGAGGCCGGAATTGCGGATCGCCTGGTATCCCGCGTGATCGACCGACGCGCGGTTCAATGATCCGTTCATCGACAGGGGCGGCACCAGGGCGTCGGACCGGTAGGCGTTGGCCGCATCCAATGCGCCCTGCTGCACCGCGCTTCCCGAAGCCGGCGGCGGCGGACCGGAGCTGGATGGGTACGAGGAGCCATTGCTGCCGCATCCCTGGAGCACGAGAGACCCGAGCAGGATCGCGGCGCCGAGGGTCGATGTCGCGCGATTCACGCCCGCAGCGTACCGGCCCGGACCACCTCCACCAAGCGGTTGCCGAAAGACCTGCAGCAGCTCGTTTTATCCTGGTGGCGGGTGCGGCCCGACACAACGCTTTCGGTCGATCAGGTCCTCGCCAACGCCGATTCCTGACCGACCTACCCGCCGCACTGCGCGCAGGTGTGGCAGGTCTCGATGCCCTCGGCCAGCTGACGGTCGCTGAGTGCGCGACAGGTCTCAGCGCGCAGCAACAACCCCGCGACAGTCGGTGCGGCTTCCGCAGGTCCACTGCGCTGCGACCAGGTCGGATGGTCGTGGGATGCCTGCGGGAACAGTACGTTCCTGACGCCCTCCAGGATCAGCTGCGAGGCCAACGCCGCGAGGAACAATGCGGACAGCTTGCTGATGATCCGTACCCCGATCGCGCCGAGCACGCGTTCGAGCGCGGACGAGGAGACGAGAATAGCTCCCACGGTCGCGATCGCGGCGATCAGCGCGCAGCATCCGAGGATGGTGTCGGGAAAGCGGTGGTGCTCGGCGCCCATCACCAGCAGCGCTCCGGTCGTGCCCGGTCCGACCGTCACCGGGATGGCGAGCGGCACGACGGCGATCCCGTCATCGGACGCATCCGGCCGCGGCTCGTCGCCGATGCCCTGGACCATGCGCACCGCGGAGATGAACAGCAATCCGCCCGCGCCGACGCGGAAGGCGTCGAGGGTGATGCCGAGCACCGAGAACAGAGCGTTCCCGAAGAAGAACAGCACCAGGCACACCAGCATCACCCACAGCGATACCTTCAGGGCGAGGCGTCGGCGTTGGATCGCGCTCCAGCTAGACGTCAGCCCCATGAACACCGACAGCACGAAGAACGGCGTCAGCAGGAAGAAGAACCGGATATAGATCTCGAAGAAGTAGCTCATGCGCCGATGCGTGCGACCTTATGCCAGTCCGCATGCGCGACCAGCTGTCGACGGTGGACGGTATAATCGTTCGTCGCCACCGTGTGCGCGCCGTGGACCCTGGCGCGCGCGGAATTCCGCTCAGATGTCGCGGATTCTGGTGCAACCGTGCCTCGCGAACATGGCGATCCGCGGCCGATATCTCTTGGTTTCCCTGGCTTTTCATTAATCTGGCCGGACGCCCTCCACCCCGGTCGATGATCTCCGTCCGATGCCGTTCGGCACCATCGACCCCAGCACGTTAGGTCAGGCGATGCCCCCTCTGCCGGACGACACCAAGAAGAACCGCGCCATCATCTATCCGAGCATCGATGGTCTGGTCGGCATGATCCAGGAAGCGCGCACCAAGGCCCCCGACCATGACGAGACGCCCAAGC
>JACDEN010000481.1 GCA_013816415.1 Planctomycetota bacterium | reverse complement strand
ATCGGTTCCGGCACCGTGATTTCACACCAGCAGCCGGTCCAGGATAACACCCCGCCGGTCGCGATCACCATCACCGAACCGGTGGTCGAGGACCACGAAACCACGACCGACACCGACCTGAGTTCCATCAACGAGATCAACGTTCCTGACATGCAGCGCATCGGCGACGGCCAGCCGCTGGTGTCGAGCGATTCTGAAATCCCGAGCGGATTCGACGCCAGTGGCCTCCTGACCGTGGAAGGCAATCTCGCCGACGGCTCGGCGCCGACCCAGGACCCCGTCAGCCCGGAGTAGGCTTTCGATCCAGCGACCGTCTCGAACCCCGGGCGACCCCCGGGGTTCTTTCGTTGACCAAGACCAAGGCGAAGCCAAACATCGGCGGTGCGCGCCACAGCCACAGCCACCGCCACCGCCACAGCCACAGCCAAAGCCAAACCTAAACACCGGCGGTGCGCGCCATCGCCACCGCCAAACACCTGCGGCGCGCGCCACCGCCCAAGCATCGTCCGACGTCCGACGTCCGTCGTCCGCCGCCGACAGCATGGACAGCGTCTTTTAAGATCCGCCGTCGACAGCTGGGGCGGCGTTCATAACCGCTCCTTCATCGTCATCTCCGACGTCGGAGGCCGGACACCTTCTCCCCCTCCCCGCGATCGCCTCCTGATACGTTGCCACGAAGGCTTTCGCCGGCATCCGGGCGATGATGTCGCCGATCAACTCGAACAGAACGGAGCGAGCACGCACGTGCGATCGACACCGGGGCACAATGGCGCAGTCACTCGGACGGCTCGACGATGTCGATACGAGTATCAGGCGCGAATGGACCGCTGACGACCTGGGTGCGGTTCCCCGGCCAGATGACCGTGATCTCGGTCGCAGTCGCGCTGCCCCCGAGGCCGAAGGTCTTGACCACATCGCTCTGTGACAGGAAGTTGACGCCGCAATCGACCTGCTTCATCGCCTGGGTGCCGTCCGAACGCTTCAGCCTGATCATGGCGCCGATTCCGAACCGGTTGGTCCGGGTCCCGGTCAGCGCCACCTTGAGCCAGTGGTTCGCCCGGGAATTCCCGTTGGCGAACACCCGCGGCGGCAGATGGAAATCGGTGACGATCAGATCGGCCCGGCCGGTTCCGGTGAGGTCGAGGGCGACCGAGGTCCGGCTGTTCCCTTTATAGGATTCGGGGCTCGGGAGGTTCGACAGGAACAGACGGTTCGCCTGCCGCAGGTAGAGCTGGTTCTGCTGATTCTCGGCGGTGGTCCCGTCGCGCCAGCCGTTGCACAGGTACATGTCCTCGTCCCCATCGTTCTCATAATCGAAGAAGGTGGCGCCCCACGACCAGCCGCGATCGGCCGGTTCGAACCAGGTATCGTGGACGGGATGGAAATGCGCGCCGTCATTGCGCAGCAATTGGTTGGTGGCGATGTAGAAGAGCGATCCGACGATGCGATAGTCCATGACGATCTGCGAGGATGCCTCGGGGAATACGAAGCCGATCGATTTCGCGAACGAGTCGATCTGGCTGATGTAGATATCCATGCGTCCATCGTTGTCGATGTCGACGAGGCTGGAGCTCATCGTATCGCCTCGGTCGTCGCGGTCGATCCAGCCCGCCTCCTCGGAGAAGATTCCGCTGCCCTTGTTGATGTAGAGATTGTCGGATCGGAAATCATTCGAGACGTAGAGATCCATCAACCCATCCGCGTTGACATCGATGGCGACCGGCGCGAGCGAGTAACCGTCGTTGGCCGTCCCCGAGGCGACGCTGACGTCCTCGAAGCGCCCATTGCCGAGATTGTGGAACATCTGATTGGGCGTTCCGGCCCGTCCGCTGAGTATCCGGCGACGGCTGCCGTAATGGGCGACATAGCAGTCGAGGAGACCATCGTTGTCATAATCGAAGAAGGCGGCGCTCAGCGCGTCACCTCCTATGTCCATCCCCGATGCTTTGGTGACGTCGGCGAATCGGCCAGAGGCATCCTGATGATAAAGGCGCGACGGCACGACGGCGTGGACGATCAGCAGATCCAATCGCCCGTCGTTGTCGTAATCGACGAAGAGCGCATGGTGCGCATCCTCGGTGTGCTCATCCAGCGGATGCATGAGCCCGGTGACGTCTTCGAACCGGCGATCGCCGAGATTCCTGTACAGGCGATTTCCTCCATCGCCAGGCAGGAAGACATCGGATTGGCCATCGCCGTCGAAATCTCCGACCGCGACGCCCGAGCCGGTGTCGGCGATGAGATTCAATTCGCCGTTGACGAAATCCTGCTGCGCCTTCTGCGCGTGCGCGATCACCTCGACCCCGGGCTGGGAAAGGCGAGCCGACGTTATTCCCGCCACTTCCACCGTGGTGATCGGCGTCGAAGGCGGCACCTTGAAGGTGATTCCGCTGGTGGCGGTGACGTCGGTGAAGAGCGGCGTCGCATAGGAGGACATGAGCCGCGATTTCTCGGCGCGATCCTTCTGCGTCCAGGGGGCCTTCACGGCGGTCGAACGGCCGAAGGAGATGCCGGCGAGCGCCTCACGGCTCACGTAACCGGTGATCTCGGCCAGGCGGTTGGCCCGGGCCGATCCTTCGCACCGCTTGATGAACAGCATCAGCAGTTCGGACGTGCGATCGGCCATCAGTTCGGCGGCGAACGGGTCGAGGGGCGCGCAATGCCCTTCCTGCCACTCCTCCTCCATGATCGACCAGTGGATGGTGGAATCACGGATGGCGTCGAGCTCCCAGTCGAGCATGACCACCTTGTTCGTGATCGAAGCGTCGCTGGGCGAGCGGACGAGGACGAGAACGTCGCCGTTGACGAGGATCTGGTGCGGAAAGATCCGATCGAAGGCGTCGGACATCCGTACCAGACTCAGGTAGGCGCCAGGGTCCGCATCGGCGCTGGCGATCTGCCGGATGAATGCGCGCGCGGCCTTCTTCAATTCCAGGTAGCCGGTCTCATCGAACGGGATGGTGGTGAAGCGATTGACCAGCCCGAGCTGG
Organism: Planctomycetota bacterium; assembly: GCA_013816415.1. Taxonomy (GTDB): domain Bacteria; phylum Planctomycetota; class UBA11346; order UBA11346; family UBA11346; genus JACCZE01. The sequence goes on along the minus strand of JACDEN010000481.1, from coordinate 418 downwards.
ATCTTGTCGGCGACCCCGCTCTCGGGCCACAGGCGTTTGTTCCAGGATCGCAGCGATACGACCTTGCGCTGGATGTTCAGCGCGGTCAGGTCGCGCAGCACAGCGAGATGGTTCAACCGTGCACCAGGGGCAGGCTCTGGTCCTGGATCGAGACCCATGTGGGTCGCGATCGATGTGAGCGCATCGCGCACGTCCTCGGCTTCCACCTCGAGATTCTCGTGTTCCGTCGCGGAAGCGCTGGCGGCGGTTATGAATGCGACCGTCATCACGGTCGCCGCCGCTGCCATCGTTCCCAGCGCCGGATCGGACAGTGGGCAGATATCGATCGGCCGACCGGCGAACAATCCTGTGCCGGCGATCGCATCCGCGGTGATCGAGTAGACGTAGCGTTTGTTCTCGGTGATCCGGTGGTAGTCCC
>JACDEN010000059.1 GCA_013816415.1 Planctomycetota bacterium | reverse complement strand
GCATCGGACCGTTCGTGATCGGCCCAGCGGTCGAGCGTCGGGTCGGCTCCGCGGCCTACGCGCAGTTGGCGATCGACGCCGATTGGCGCAGCGCCGAGTGGGCGCACGCGCGCGGGCTCTTTGCCGGCATCCACGCCAGCGTCGCCGAGCTCGACGCGGCGGTCGCGGCGCTCGCCGGCAGGCTGTCCGGTTTCAGCCGTCAGGCGATGGCGCGGCTCAAGGCCGTGCTGTGGGAGGGCACCGACCACTGGCCGCAACTCCTCGACGAGCGCGCGCGCATCAGCGGCGAGCTGGTGGTCACACCGCCCGCCACCGCGGCCATCGCCGCCGCCAGATCCGCGGCCAAGGCCCGAGCGACGTAGGCGACCATGACCGATCCCGCCGCCGATCCCGTCCTGCAGGCCTTCGAGGCCCGCCTCGCCAAGGGCGAGAAGGCCGAGCCCAAGGACCGCCTCCCCGAGCGCTATCGCCGGCAGCTGGTGCGCATGATGTCGCAGCATGCGCACTCGGAGATCGTCGGCATGCTGCCCGAGGCGAATTGGATCACCCGCGCGCCGAGCCTGCGCCGCAAGATCGGCCTGCTCGCCAAGGTCCAGGACGAGGCCGGCCACGGGCTCTACCTCTATAGCGCCGCCGAGACGCTCGGCGTGCCGCGCGACGAGCTCATCGATCAGCTGCTGACCGGGAAGGCCAAGTACTCGAACATCTTCAACTATCCGACCCTCACCTGGGCGGACATCGGCATGATCGGCTGGCTGGTCGACGGCGCGGCGATCATCAACCAGTCGATGCTGGCGAAGTGCTCCTACGGGCCGTACGTGCGCGCGATGATCCGCATCTGCAAGGAGGAGAGCTTCCACATGCGCCAGGGATATGAAATGGTGACCGCGCTCGCGCGCGGCACGCCGGCCCAGCAGGCGATGGCGCAGGAAGCATTGAACCGCTGGTGGCCGCCGACCTTGATGATGTTCGGCCCGCCCGAGGAGCAGTCGACCAACAGCGAGGAGCTGGTGCGCTGGAAGGTGAAGCTCAAGAGCAACGACGAGCTGCGCCAGACCTTCGTCGACCAGACCGTCGTGCAGGCGCAGGTGCTCGGGCTGCGCATCCCCGACCCCGACCTGCGCTACGATGAGGACACCAAGCACTGGACGATCGGTCCGATCGACTGGCAGGAATTCTTCGCGGTCATCGGCGGCAACGGCCCGTGCAACCGCGATCGTCTGCGTGCGCGCCGCGAGGCGCACGAGGACGGCGCCTGGGTCCGCGCCGCGGCCGCCGCCCATGCCGCCAAGAATCCACAGGTGAACGCATGAGCGGCGCGGCGGCGAGCGGCGAAGGACCGGTGTGGGAGGTGTTCGTGCAGGAGAAGGCCGGCGATCCGCACAAGCACGCCGGCAGCGTCCACGCCCATGACGCCGAGATGGCATTGCAGCATGCGCGCGACGTCTACGCCCGCCGCGGCCAGGTCGCGAGCATGTGGGTGGTGCCACACGCTGCGATCTCGGCGAGCATGCCCGCCGACAACGCCTCCTTCTTCGATCCCGCCGACGACAAGATCTATCGGCTGCCCGCCCACTACCTGAGCCCGGCCAGCGATCGGAGGCGATGATGCCCGACGGCGCCTCGCAGCTCACGACCCCGGCCGATTTCGCCTTCGCCGGATATCTCGCCCGTCTCGCCGACAGCCACCTGGTGCTCGGACACCGCCTCTCGGAGTGGTGCGGGCACGGGCCGGTGCTCGAGGAGGACCTCGCGCTCACCAACCTGGCGCTCGACTGCCTCGGGCACGCCACGGTGCTGCTGCGCCTGCTCGGGCAGGCCGACGGCACGGGGCGCGACGAGGACCAGCTCGCCTACTTCCGCGAGGCGGTCGAGTTCCGCAACGTCCTCCTGGTCGAGCAGCCCAACGGCGACTTCGCGCGCACCATCGCGCGCGTCTTCCTGTTCGCCGCCTACGCGCTGCCGCTCTACGAGCAGCTGCAGCGCAGCACGGACGCGGCCCTGGCCGCCGCGGCGACCAAGTTCCATCCCGAGCTGCGCTACCACCTGCGCCATGCCGCGCGCTGGATGCTCATCCTCGGCGACGGCACCGACGAGAGCCACCGCCGCCTGCAGGAGGCGATCGACGCCTGGTGGCCCTACACCGGAGAGCTGTTCGCGCTCTGGCCCGACGATCCCGCGCTGATCGAGCGCGGGCTGATCCCGCACCCGGATCGCGTCCGCGCCGCCTGGGAGGCGACCATCACCGAGGTGCTCGGTCAGGCCCGCCTCGCGCGGCCCGTTGCGGGCATGCACATGCTGCTCGGCGGACCGATCGGCCGGCACACCGAGACGCTCGGCTACCTGCTCGCCGAGATGCAGATCGTCGCGCGCTCGTTCCCCGGTGCCTCGTGGTGATGCCGGCGCGCACGACCGAGGATGCCTGGGCCGTGATCGCCACGGTGCTCGATCCCGAACTGCCGGCGCTGACCATCGTCGATCTCGGCATCGTGCGCAGCGTCGCGGTGGCCGACGGCGGCGTGCGCGTCGCGATCACGCCGACCTTCACCGCCTGCCCGGCGATGCGCGTGATCGAACGCGACGTCGCCGCGAAGCTGCGTGCGGCGGGATTTTCTCCGGTGACGGTCGAGACCGTGCTCGCGCCGGCCTGGACCAGCGACTGGATGAGCGACGCGGCGCGCGCCAAGCTCAAGGCCTACGGCATCGCGCCGCCCGGCCGCCTGTCGGCGCTGACCGCCTCGCGCAGCGGATCGCCCTGGCTCGAGCGCGATCGTGCGGTGCCATGTCCGCGCTGCGACAGTGCCGACACCGAATCGATCAGCGACTTCGGCTCGACGCCGTGCAAGTCGCTGCATCGCTGCCGTGCCTGCGCGGAAACCTTCGAGCATTTCAAGTGCCACTAGCCCAAGCCCCGGCTCGTGCCGGGGCTTGCGATCAGAGCAAGCGCGAACGCAGGTCCACATCCCTGACCCTGCTGGGTGATCAGCGAAACCGGGCTGCACGGATCGCAGGTTCAACGGCGCACCGTCTGCTGGGCCGAGGTCACGTACCTGCAAACGCCCTTCCTTCATGCACCTCGAGGTAGCCATGCCCCCCACCAGCCTTCATCCCAGGGATCTCGCCCCAGGGGATTGCCAGACCCTCGAACTGATCGACGTGCGCACGCCGTCCGAGTTTGGAGAGGTGCACGCTCGCGATGCCGTGTGCGTTCCGCTCGACTCGCTCGATCCGAAGGCGGTGTGGACGCAGCGGAAGCAGCCGGGGAAGCCGCTATACTTGTTGTGCCGTTCCGGCGCGCGCGCGCGGATGGCGGCCGAGCGTTTCATCGCAGCTGGGCTCACGGACGTCGTGGTGATCGATGGCGGAACCGACGCCTGGGCAGCGCTCGGGCTCCCGGTCGTCCGCGGCAGGAAGGCGATGTCGTTGGAACGGCAGGTGCGCATCGCCGCGGGATCGCTGGTCGTGCTGGGCGCCGGACTGGGGTGGCTCGTCCATCCCGGGTTCTTCGGCCTGTCCGCCTTCGTCGGCGCGGGACTGGTGTTCGCCGGCCTCACCGACACGTGCGCGCTCGGCATGATGCTCGCCCGCCTGCCTTGGAATCGCCGGGTGCCGATCGAGGCCTGCGCCGCCTCGCCAGCGGCGGCGACCGCCGCATCATCGGCGCCCTGAGCGCGGCTCAGCGGTTCCTGATCGAACTCAGACGCGGTTTTTGGCACCTGAGCACGGCCGACACATCGGGCAGTGGCCTGCCCACCGGTCGGATGAATCAGGCCCTTGACCTTCAACTCGACTTGAAGGTTATAATGGGGGCGTCACGCTCACCCGCGTGGCGCCACGAACAAGAACTGATCAGGGTTGAGGTTCGCGCTTGATCAATTTCTAGTTTCCGGAATATGAAATCAATGAAGCGAGAACGCATAGCCTGCTGTCCTCCCAGTACCAGTACCAGTGCCAGTACCAGGAAGAGGAAGAGCCTCTCGGCATCTCCCAGGCATGTCGCCGCGTTCAAGGCTCTGGCCCACCCGGGCCGTTTGCGGGTGTTCTTCCACCTGGTCCAGGCAGGAGATGAATTGCCGGTCAACGAGATCCAGCGCGTCCTTCGCCTCCCGGCGCCGACCCTCTCGCATCACCTCGACGCCTTGGACAAGGCGGGGCTCATCCACCGTCGGCGTGAAGACCGTTTCATCTATTCATCCGTGCGGCGCGACATCGTGGTCGATCTGGTGCGCCTGCTGACGGCGTGCTGCTGAACCATGCAGGCTCCCACGCGGTCGCGTCGATTCGTCGCAGAAGGTGTCGGCACCGCGCTGCTGCTCGCGGTCGTGGTCGGGTCCGGGATCATGGGAGAACGCTTGGCGGGCGGCAATCTCGCCGTCGCCCTGCTGGCGAACACCATTGCCACCGGGGCTGGTCTGGTGGCGCTGATTCTCACATTCGGACCGGTCTCAGGGGGGCACTTCAACCCGGTGGTCACCCTGGCCGATGCCAGCCAGGGCGGGATTCCGTGGCGGGAGGTCCCCGTCTACGTGGTCGCCCAGGTGTTCGGAGCACTGATCGGCGTGGCCGGTGCGAACCTCATGTTCGACCTGCCCGTGTATACGGCATCGCAGCACGCCCGTCACGGAACTGGTCAACTGCTCAGCGAGGGCATCGCCACCTTCGGTCTCTTGTCGGTCATCTGGGGATGCTCCCGCCAACGTCCGTCCGTCGTACCGTTCGCCGTGGGGGCCTACATCACTGCGGGATACTGGTTCACCGCCTCGACCGCCATGGCCAATCCAGCAGTGACGATCGCACGGTCGCTGACCGACACCTTCTCTGGCATACGTCCAACCGACGTTCCCGCGTTCATCGCCGTGCAGATCATCGGAGGAGCAGCGGCGACCGTGCTCTTCCGCTGGCTGGTGCCCTCGCTGCCTCAGCGGTCGCACGACGTGGTCGTTCCACACGCCGTCGATGCCGCAGGAAGGGCCCCCCGATGACATCAAAAATCCTTTTCGTCTGCATCCACAACAGCGCTCGCAGCCAGATGGCCGAGGCCTTCGTCACGCATCACTGCGGGGACCGCTTCGAAGCCTCGAGCGCTGGATTGGAACCGGGCACGCTGAACCCGATGGTCGTCGCGGCCATGCGTGAACGCGGCATCGATATCTCCCGCAACACGACCAAGAGCGTTTCCGAGATCCTCGCCGCGAACAGGCGCTTCGACTACGTGGTGACCGTCTGCGATGAGGCGAGCGCGGAACGGTGCCCCGTCTTTCCCGGCAATGCCCAGCGCCTGCATTGGGGATTCCCAGATCCGTCCGCCCTGCAAGGCTCGCCCGAAACCAGGCTGCAAGGGACTCGCGTGATCCGCGACCAGATCGAGAGCCGCATCACCGAGTGGTGCCAGCGGGCGTGTGCGCCGTAGGCTGCTCGTGTCTCGCCCTGATCGCTCTCTGGCAGGCGGTCGTGACCTGTTCGATCGGACCATGACCGCATCACCATCGAGGCGCTCACCGCGAGATCGGTGCCACGAGCGCCCGTTCACGGATTGAGAGCGAGCGGAGGATCGGGATCAGACCGAGCCTTCGGCCTCCAGACGGCACGGCCTGCCGCCGTCGCCGACCTCGATCTGGATGGTGACGTGGCCGATGGCGAATCGATCCTGCAGCTCGGACGCTGCGCGGTCCAGCAGGTCATCGTGATTCGCGGCGACCGGGCAGACCACGTGCGCGGTCAGCGCGGTTTCGGTGGTGCTCATGCCCCACACGTGCAGGTCGTGGACCTCGGTCACTCCCGGCAGGCCGAGGAGGTAGGCGCGCACGCCAGCCATGTCCATGCCCGCGGGAGCGGCGTCGAGGGCGAGATTCAGGGATTCACGAAACAGCGACCAGGTACCGACGACGATGACGACCACGATGGCCAGGGTCACGATCGGATCGACCCACAGCCAGCCGGTCCAGAGGATGACGGCTCCTGCGATGACCACGCCGAGCGACACGACCGCGTCCGATGCGAGATGGAGGAACGCCGAACGGATGTTCAGATCGCCTGTGCTGCCCGACAGGAACAGCGCGGCTGAAATCCCATTGACCACGATGCCAGCCGCGGCAACCCAGATGACGGCCAGCCCATCCACCGCGGAGGCGTGGTGGAAACGACCGATCGCCTCCCAGGTCAGCGCACCCATGCCGACCAGCAGGACGATGGCGTTCACGAGCGCTGCGAGCACCGATGACCGTCGCATGCCATAGGTGTGCCGCTGCGTCGGCCGTCGACGTTGCAGCACCAGGGCACCCCACGTCAGCACCAGTCCGAGCACGTCTGCGAAATTGTGACCGGCATCCGCCATCAGGGCGAGGGAATGCGCGCGGTATCCGACGATGACCTGGACGATGACCAACGCCACATTGAGGCCGATGCCCACCGCGAAGGCAAAACCATAGCTCGCGGGCGCATGGGCATGTCCGAGCCCGGCGGGATGCTGTGCGTGGACATGCGATCCGTGATGCGGGTGATGATGCTCCCCCTCATCATGGTGGTGGTCGTGGTCATGAGGATGGTGGTCCGGTGCCATCGGTATTCCTACGCAACCACCGGTTCGGCGGCGTCGAGCTGGTCCCGATCGAACGGCGCGAGCGTATCGTCTGGCCGGTGCCAGAGGCGATCCAGCGCGGGCAGGACCAGCAGGGTGAGCAATGCGGACGAGATGATCCCGCCGATGACCACGGTTGCGAGAGGCTTCTGCACCTCGGCTTCCTGATCAGGCGCGAGGGCCATGGTGATGTACCCCAGCGCCCCAGGAGAGCCGTCATCACCATGGCGCAAACGCATCATCGACCCTGTCCTGATCGCGTCCTCGACGTTCAGGTGCTCCGTACGCCCCATGGCCTTGGCGAGCCAGCGTCGGTGCGCTCAGTACCACCGGTGTCTGAGAAAGTCGCGCGACGTGGTCTCGCCAGGTCGGTGGCCGGTCGCGGCTACTCCAGTTTCGCGACCGCTGCCGCCAGACGCCGCAGGTTCTGCTCGTTCGCCGGCACGCAGATCGATCGCAGCTTCGTGCAGTCAGCGGCCGATGCGAAGGTCTGGCGCCAGTGGACCTCGGTTTCGCCGCCGCGCTCGGTCAGCATGGCGGTCAGCCGGAAGTGCGGGGGCGAGGCGTGCTCGATGACCCAGCGTTCGGGCGCATGCAGCTCGACGAAGCGGCTCTCGTTCGGGTAGGACTTCCCATCGGGACCGTGCATGGTGAAGCGCCACGCGCCGCCCGGCCGCAGCTCGCACACCTGGAAGGTGTTGGTGAAGCCGTCAGGACCCCACCACGTCGCCAGCACTGTCGGATCGGTGAACGCGGTCCAGACCTTCGCTCGCAGCGCCGGGATGCGGCGTGTCGTGGTCAGCTCGCGGTCGGCGGATGAGGTGTCCATGGTCACCCCAGCATGCCGATGGCGTCGTAATGGAAACTGTGGGCCGACCAGGAATCCGGTCGGGCGTTTCCCTGCGCAGGTCGGCCCGACGCCTGGGCGCCGCGCCTGCCACAGCGGGCCGCCACTACCATCATGCATCATGCGCAGCGGGCGCGCGCGCCGAAAAAACTGCCGTGTTGCCTGTGCCGCCATCTTTCCAACGATCGTGCGAGCCTGAGCCGATGGCGCCCACCTCCGATCCGCAGGGTGGATACGTCCACCTCGATCATCCGACCGAAGGAGAACCGCTGATGTCCAACGATGTCCGCATCTGCTTCTTCGGCGACAGATTCGTCAATGGCACCCGTGACGGATCATTTCGGGGATGGCCCGGCCGGGTGTCCGCCTGGCTGCATGCGCGCGGGATGCAGTTGACCGCGTACAATCTCGGCGTCCGGCGCGACACCAGCGCCGACGTGCTCGCGCGCTGGCGCTTCGAGGCGCAGCGGCGTCTGCCGGACTCCATCGACGGCCGGCTGGTGTTCTCCTTCGGCGTCAATGACTGCGTCGAGGAGGACGGGATGCCGAGGCTCATCCTGATGGATACGCTGAAGAACGCCGAGCGGATCCTCGCCGAGGCCGCCGCGTGGAAGCCGACCCTGGTCGTCGGTCCGCCTGCGATCACCATGGCCGGACAGGACTCCATCATCGAACGCATCGGCGCGGTGTCGTGCGGTCTGGAGGGCGTCTGTTCCGCAGCCGGCGTCCCCTATCTCGACCTGTTCAGCGCGCTGATCGGCGAACCGGAATGGCAGCGAGAAATCGCCGCCGGCGATGGCGTCCACCCGTCGGAAGCGGGATACGATCGATTGGCGGACATCATCCTGCAGTGGCCGGTGTGGCGGGATTGGCTGTCGAGCACGACCACGTCGTGAGTCGAAGCGATCATGCGTCGGATCCCCATCGGGAGCATCGTCACCATCGCCTCGGTCAGCGGCCAGATGGGCAACCCCGGCCAGGTGAATTATTCAGCGGCGAAAGGGGGACTGATCAGAGGCTTCAAAGGTCTCACTGATCAGCGAGGACAATGCTGCCCTTTGTCCACAGGTCACGAAACCCGCGACCTTCCAAGCGCGCTGACGGTCCTCGAGCGGATGCGGCGTGGCAAGTTGGGGATCGAGCCGCGGCCCTGATCCTCTGGCCGTCCGACAAAGACGTGATCTATCCGCGGTCGGACGCAGGCGCCTGACTGGAAACGGTCGGACACGATCGGTGCCCGCACATGGGCTCCCCCTTGGTCGGCTGACAAGGCTCCCAGTGGCAGTAACTCCTGCGCCCCCCCGCACCAGGCTTCCATTCATGCCGAAACGCGGGTATGCTATGGGTACAGTTGGGGTACCCCCAGGTGACGGGCGCGGAGCGTGCCTGGAAATTGGTGAAGCGCCAATAGGCATCCCCTGAATTCCAATGGATTCCGAATTCTAATCATACCACCAAGCCATAACGCCATGCATTTGACTACAGCAACGCCTATTAGGACACAGGCGTCCTCTAATCACCCTAGTCAAAGTGGTTTACAACTGCCGCAAAAATTGGGAGGTAGATATCACCTCACTTTTGAAACCTTTTCCACCTCATTTTTGAGACCTATTGGTTGTTAGGCGTCCAGTATGAAATTCAATCTGATGAATAGAAAGACATTAAAATATGCCATAGCCGCTCTATGTGCATTGACCATATACGTCGTTTGCGGATATGCCCTATTTAACAATGATTCCATTCAGGGTTATATTGTTGACGAAAAGACTTCCATGCTCCCAGGCGAAGAAGGCAACAAGTTAAAAACTTGGAACATCACAGTAAATTCGATTCACTGTTCAAGATATGATTGGTTAGAATCTAATACTAAAATTTTAAGAATATTTCAAATAATATGGCATCCTTACTTGCGGGTAAATTCGCTTTTAAACATCGGCATGCATCAAGAGTTCGGTATTCAATATACTGATTTGCGGTAGGTGCTACCCTGGAACGCCTAACTGGCGATGCAACGGACGCCCCGTCGGGCGCGTCCTGGGTTCTTCGTGGCGCACCCTGCGGGTCGCCGTTGATCTTGGTTGTTAGGCATTAATAAATAATATGGTTACCGATGATAAGATGCATGTAATAAAAACATCAGCGAGTCGTAAGATAATCTTTTCCAGAATTGCATGGATATTGATCATATTTGTTCTGGCATATATCTACATTGGTGCCGAGTCGCCTTACCGAAATGCGTATGATACAAGTAAGGATAAATATCCAAAAACTGACTTCCTATTAGCGTATCCTAATTGGTTATACTTGTTTGGGCTAGGTAAGTATCTCTTCTATCCCTGGGCGCTGGGTGAATCAAAACGCATCGGTGCGATAGAATTTTCCTACAGTGACGGGGGCATCTATCACTGTCCACATTATTGGTTCTCAATTAAAAAAGAAACTTCTGAACTTTCAAAAATTATATATGGTATAGAAATTGAAAATGGGAAATATTCTAGATATAATTACTCACTCTCTCATTAGGCTTAAATTCTCACATTGATGCCTAACTGGCGATGCAACGGACGCCTCGTCGGGCGGTTCTTGTGCTTTGCCAACGGTTATTGTCTCGGCGCCGCTGATCTTGGTTGTTAGGCGTCAGCGCATTTAGTGTTTGGTACTAATTCTTATGCCCTCTGGTATGGAATTGGTCCCGTTAAATTATACGA
>JACDEN010000480.1 GCA_013816415.1 Planctomycetota bacterium | reverse complement strand
CCGCCTGCCCTGAGCCAGCTCCGACACGATTGCCGAAGGTGCTGACGTTATATTGCTGGTTCATCAGGCTGGGCGCCGCTGTCGCCAAGGAGTGGCGCAAGGTGCTTTCGAGAGACAGCGGCGACACCGAGGTCTTGAAACGGAAGTTGGGCACGCCCACCACCAGATCGACGGCAGCGTCGGCGATGTCCTCGGCCTCGTTGATCACCTCGCCTTGCAGCGCGATGTCGGCCTTGTCTTCAAGGCTGCCGCCGATGCGGTACGTTGGAATCCAACGCAGGCCTTCGGCGAAATAGAGGATGCGCAGGGTGCTCTTGCGGTTGGCTGCCTCTTTGCCGAGGTCGAAACCGAGGCGCTTGCTCCAGACGGTCTGCTGGGTGCGGCGCTCCATGGTGGTGACGAGTTCAGCGCCGGCGACGGTCACGACCTGAGCGACGGGCAGCACCAGGCGACCCTGCTCGGTGTCCATCGCCACCAATTGACCGCCGCGAGGAATCAGTTCGCGGGGACCGCGGACGGCTGGTTCGGCGCGGGAATTGAGTCGATTCCAGTCCTCTGAGCCAACCTCGCCCGGCCGCAGTTCCGGCGGCAACGGCTCCGCAGGCAGGTCGAGGACGTCGACGATGGTGCCATTCACGGTCGGCGCCTTATCGCCGGTCAGCACCAAGGCGACCTTGCGGCCGCGATTGGCGCGCAAGAGTTCAACCGTGGTGATGCAGGCGGTGGTGGCGGTTTTTATCTGGGTGTTCTCCATCCATTCGGCGGTCATGCCCACCGCCTTCTGCTGGTCGCTGGTCGCCCAGAAGCAACCGAGCACCGCGCCATCGGGCACCTGATCGGTGAATACCCGGCCTTCGCCGTCGCTCACGCCCGTGGCGGTTTTGACGAAGAGCGCATAGCCGTCCTTGAAGATCACCACTCGTTCCGTGGCGAGGGTCAACTGGTTGGCGGCCTCTGGCTTGGCGGCCGGTTCCATCGCGGCAGCAGTACTGACGAAGAGACCGGCAACCAGCAGCACATGGAGGAAACGGTAGTGGCATGGAAGTGTTGTGGTCGGCGGCATGGCGGCTCCTCGCGGGGCGGTTTTCAGCACCTGCTGATGGGATGGTGCCGTCATGCTCGCGGATTCACAGCGCGGGCGTGTAACCGGTAGGTAACGGGTCACGCGGGGGCAAGCGGTGGTGGTCGCAATTTCGCTCCGCGCCTGAACGCGGTGCTCACCGTGCCCATATCGAACATGGGCCTGCCTGTGTAGGCGAAGGTCTTGCCTCCGCATTCTCCGGACCTCAACGCCGACATCGAGCGCTTCATCGGGACCGTCCGGCATGCGATCGACTGAAGATCATTCCGCTGTCGACCGATCATCGGCACTGCCTGGTCGAACACGTCACCGACGACAACCACGAAGGGGATCATCAGGCGCTCGACGGCCATCGCATCCCGTTCCACTCCACGACCGCTCTCTCAGTCCGCCTGGCGTGGTCGTCTATCGCTCGCACTTGGAAAGGCGCTGAATCTCTATTATCGCGTGACCGCATAATGAGATTCACAGGACGCGGTCCGGAAATTACCGGGATTCGTCATTCAGGGAGTTTTCAGATCTCTCTCGGCGCAGTCCATAAAAGCCTAAACCCCAGCTCACGCTGAGGTTTATCTTTCCTGGTGCGCGGGCGGGGACTCGAACCCCGATCCTCTTGCGAGGGCTAGCACCTCAAGCTAGTGCGTCTGCCAATTCCGCCACTCGCGCGTGGGGAGCGAAGTATGGGTTGCAGCGGGAGACCGTCAACCAGCAGCGGATTCACCGGCAATACGCACCGGGAGCGTCGGCGCGCGCCCTCACTTCTTGGGCTTCGTGCTCGCTGACGGGTGCTTCGGCTTCTCGTCCTTCTTCTTCAGGACGTGCGCCGGGCGCGATGGCACGTCGGCGGGGCCGACGTCGCCCGAGCCGCCGCGATATTCGTCGACCACTGCCATCAGGTAGCGGCCGGGACAGTCGGTGGTCTTGAATTCGCGGTGGCCGTGGATCTCGGTCCTGGCGATCTCGAAACGGTTGGACAGCCGATCGAGGACTGAGATCAGCGCCGCACGCTGGACCTCGGGAACCCGGTCGCGCTCGAAGTTTCCGAGCAGGCAGACGCCGACGTTGCCGATGTTGTTGTCGCCGCCGGCGTGCGCGCCCTGGTAGGCGAGCGGGCGCCCTTCGTAGACGCGGCCATCGGTGGCGATGATGAAGTGGTAACCGATGCAGGCCCAGCCCTTCAGCTTGTGGTTCTTCTCGAACAGGCGTAGCATGTCGACGGGATCGCCGGTGGCGTCGCCGTGCTCGCTCGAATGGTGCACGGTGATGCGGTAGATCTTCGCCATCGGATCGGCATTCGCGGTGTCGATCGTCTGCACCGCCCAGACGGCGCGCGGCGTGAACCAGGAGACGCCGTCATCCACCGGCACGGTCGGCGCCACGGGGTGCTGCGGGATCTGGGTGATTACCTGACGCGCGCCGGGCAGCACGAGCACCTGCCCAGGATAGAGATCCTTATGCGCGAGTCGGTTGGCCTTGACGATGGTCGCGACGTCGATGCCGTAGGTCTCCGAAATGGACGACAGCGTCTCGCCAGCGACGACGGTGTGCTGCGGCGCGCCGGCGTACGCGGGGTCGGGCCGCGAATGTCGCGTCGCGCAGCCGCCGAGCGCGAGCAGAGCCGCGCACATCAGCGCGAGGACGGCGAACGGACCGCGGGGTATGTTAAAGAAAGAACGCGTCATGGAGGAATCCTTCACAGTCGTCCCGGGAGAGGCCCAGTCGATGCGCTCGAGCGGTGATTCAAGAGGGAACTGCCGTCTCAGCGCCGACGTCCGAGGCGGATGCCGCCGACCAGCGGTTTGAGGATGCGCGGTGCCACGCCGACCGGCATGTCGGCGATCGCGCGCTTGACCTCGACCGTCGGCGATTCGGTGAAGCCCTCGATCTTCTCCTCTTCGAGCAGGAGTCCGATATGCTTCTCGATCTCGACCAGGAACTGCCCGTCCTCGGGCGTGATGAAGGTGCGCGCGACGCCGAGCGCGCCGTTGCGCGCGGTGCGGCCGATGCGATGGACGTACTCCTCGGGAGCCTCGGGGATGTCGTAGTTGACCACGTGCGACACCGTCGGGATGTCGAGGCCGCGCGCGGCGACGTTGGTCGCGATCAGGCACTGCAGGTCGCGGTTGCGGAAATCCTGCAGCGTGCGTTCGCGCTTCGACTGCGGCAGGTCGCCGTGGATGGCGGCCGCGGACATGTGCTTGCGCTTGAGCACCTCGGCGACGCGGTCGGTCTGGTGCTTGGTGCGGCAGAACACCAGCAGCTGCTCGGGCTTCTGGGTGTCGATGAAGTGCGCGAGCAGCTCGTTCTTCCGCTCGCGGACGACTGCGATGTATTTC
>JACDEN010000058.1 GCA_013816415.1 Planctomycetota bacterium | reverse complement strand
CTGCTCGTCTGCGGATCGAGCGCGGCGATGTGCGGCGCCGACGCTCCGGCGCCGGCAGTCGAGGCCACGACCGCCGATGCGGCGGCTTTGGCTACGATCGGCAACCACCTCCCGGACATCGCCTTCACCGACATCGCTGGCCACGCGACGTCGCTTACCGCCTTATCGCCGGCGCCGGCGATCGTCATCGCCAGCATCGGCACCGATTGCCCGATCTCGCGCAAGTACGCTCCGCGGCTGGTCGAGCTGGAGCGCGCCTATCGGGATCGGGGCGTCGTCTTCATCCTGGTGGATTGCGCCGAAGATGGCGCGGACGCGCTCCGCGCCGCCGCCGCCCGTCACGGGTTCGTGATGCCGGTGGTCGACGATCGCGACCGCAGGTTCGCGCTGGCCCTGCGTGTGCGCAGCACCACCGAAGTGTTCGTGCTCGACGAGCGACGGCAGCTCGCCTACCGCGGAGCGATCGATGATCGGCATGGGCTGACCTTCGATCGCGAGGAGCGCGCGCACGAGCTGCTGACCGACGCGCTCGATGCGGTGCTCGCCGGGAAGCCGGTGGCGATCCCGTCGACTCCCGCTCCCGGCTGCGAGATCCCGGCCGCCGCGGAAGCCGACATCGAGGCGATCACGTGGTCGAACCAGGTCAGCCGCATCCTTCAACGATCGTGCCAGGAATGCCACCATCCCGACGCCGCCGCGCCATTCAGCCTGATCACCTACGAGCAGGCGAAGCGCAAGCGTGCGGTCATCAGGCGCGCGGTGTCCGAGCGATCGATGCCGCCGTGGTACGCGGATCCGGCGGTCGGCGGCCATTGGGCCAACGACCGGCGCCTGTCCGACCACGATCTGAAAACCATCCTCGCCTGGGTCGCCGCCGACTGTCCCGAGGGCGATCCGCACGACGCGCCCGCACCGCGGACCTGGACCAGCGAATGGGTGATCGGGACGCCGGATGCGATCATCCAGATCGAGAAGCCGGTGACGGTGCCGGCGAGCGGGACGATGGGGTACCAATACCTCTACGTGAAGACCGACTATCCCGAAGACCGCTGGGTGCAGGCGGTCGAGATGCGTCCGACGGCACCCGAGGTCGTCCACCATGCGCAGACCTTCGTCACCATGGACGGCAAGAACCTCTTCGACACCGTCCGCGACGGCAGCGGCCGTCTAAACTGCTATTTCGCCGCGATGGTTCCGGGGGACACCAGCCAGACCTATCCCGCCGGCGTCGCGCGGCTTTTGCCCAAAGGCGCGACGCTGATGTTCGAGATCCACTATGTGCCGAACGGGGTGGAGACGACGGATCAGATGCGCCTGGGCCTGATCTTCGCGACGGAGAAGCCGCAGCACGAGGTCCATTCGTTCGACATCCGCAACAACGCCATCGCCATTCCGCCGGGAGCGGTGGGCTACACCATCAGCGCCCAGTACACCATGCCGACGCCGGCACGGCTGCTCTCCTTCCAGCCGCATATGCACCTGCGCGGGCGCTCCTTCGCGTTCGACCTGATCATGCCCGACCAGTCGGTGAGGCCGCTCCTGCTGGTGCCGTCGTGGGATTTCCGCTGGCAGCTGTCGTACCATCCGGATCCGCCGGTCGACGTGCCGGCCGGCGCGACCATCCGCGTCACCGGCACCTACGACAACAGCGCGGCGAATCCGGCGAATCCCGATCCGAAAGCGTTCGTGCGCGGAGGCGGCGAGACCACCGACGAGATGCTGGTCGGTTTCGGCGAGTGGCACGCGCTGTCCGCGCCAAGCACTCCCTAGTCCAGCGGCTGCACGATCCGTCGGTGCCGCTCGCGGTATTCCATCGGCGTGACCCCATGCGCCGCGCGGAACAGGCGGTAGAAGTGCCCGAGATTGCTCAGCCCGCAGGTGAAGCAGATGTCGAGGATCGAATCCGAGGATTCGACGAGGCGACGCGCCGCGAAGGCCATGCGCGCGATGTTCGCGAGATCCGTCGGCGTCTTGCCGAAGCAGCGACGCACCTCGCGCGCCACGTGCTCGGCGCTGCGATCGCACAAGGCGACCAGCGCTGTCGGACCTGCGAAAAAATGGGCCGGATCTGCCAGGCGGGCGACCGCATCGCTCAGCCATTCGGGCGCCGCGTCCCTGGCCTCGCCCTGCTGCGGAGCCCCATAGAGGTGGACCAGATTGAGCAGGAACCGCTCGATCGATGCCAATGAGCGGCCCCCGGCGGCGATCTCGCCCGCGACATCCGTGAGTTGGCGCAGACGATCCGCAGGTAGCTTGGCGTCGCGGCGCGCGGTGCGCTCGAACAGATCCGGGGCGCCGTCGAAATAGCGACGTCGGATGTGCTGCCAGGTCTCGCTCGCGAACGCGATGTTGGCCATGCGGCAGGTGCGTCCGGGCAGGACGGTGAAGGCGTGCTGGTCCTCGGGATGCACGAGGACGACGGTGCCGACGGTCAGCTCCTGCCGACGTCCGTCGATCAGATGCACCCCGTCCCCCTCCTCGACCCAGAACACCTCGTTGAAATCGTGGCAGTGCGGCGATGGCGCGGTGCGGGGCTCGACGTAGGAACGTCCGAAGTGGCAGTGCCGGCCGGGCGATACGAAGTTCTTCAACAGCAGCCTGATCATATCAATACAGCGTAATGTCCGTCAATGCCGGACAAGAAATAACTGAATCCCTTCCGTATTCTTCGTCAGAGAGCATCAAGGAGACATCATGGCCCCAACTGCCACCCCCGCCACCGGACGCCTGAGCACTGCCGAGATCGAGCACTTCCGTCGCGAGGGTTACGTCTCGGTCGCCGATCCGATCTTCTCTCCGGCGAAATTCGCAGCTCTGCGCGCCCACTTCGATGGGATGCTCGCGCGGCTGCCCGCGGGAACCCGGCCTGAAGGCATGGACGTTCCCCACTTCGTCGACACCACGCTGTTCGACTGGCTGTTCGACGATGGGCTGCTCGATGTGGTCGAGTCGATCCTCGGACCCGACCTCGCGCTGTTCTCCAGCCACTTCATCTGCAAGCCCCCCGGTGACGGCAAGCGCGTCCCATGGCACGAGGACTCCGCCTATTGGGGCGACATGCTCTCGCCGATGGAAGTGGTCACCGTGTGGCTGGCCCTCGACGAAGCGACGGCGCAGAACGGCTGCATGCGCGTCATTCCGGGAACCCATCGCGGAGGCTACTCCGATTACGAACCGGTCGCGGATCCAACGACGAACGTTTTCGGCTCAGAGATCAAGAAGCACCAGTTCGATGCCTCGCGCGCGGTCGACATCGTGCTCAAGCCCAATCACGCGAACCTCCACGACGGTCGCCTGATGCACGGCAGCAATTTCAATACCAGCGGCGAACGCCGCTGTGGCTACACCATGCGCTACGTGAGCACCCGCACCCTGCTGAATCCCAACCGGCTCGATCACCACTGCCTGTACCTGGCGCGTGGCCGCGACCACGCTGGCAACGTCTACGGCGATCCGAGCAAGTCCCTTAACGACATGATGGCTCGCCGCACCGGGCAGGTGAAGAAGGGCCACTGATCGATCGGTCGCTGGTCGATCACATCGCCGACCGCCGTCTGCGAGGTCTTCATCCCAGACGGTGGTAGCGCCGCATCCGCTCGACCAGCGGCTGGTTGGCAGGCGGGAATCGCAGCGCGACGAATTCCTGCGGCGTCACCCAGCGCAGCTCCTCGGAGACCAGCGGCTTCACCGCCTCGGGATCGAACAGCCGGCAGCGATAGCAGTGGAAGGTGAGGTAGCGGTCCTCGTACGCGTGCGAGAAGCGCACCAGGGCGCGCGCCGCGAGCAGTTCGGCGCCGAGCTCCTCGGCGAGTTCGCGCGCGAGCGCCGAGCGGTCGTCCTCGCCGCGATCGCGCTTGCCGCCGGGCAATTCCCAGAATCCCCCGAGATGCGCGGTCGCCGGACGCCGCGCCACCAGGTAGCGGTCCTGGTGGTGGATGAGCGCGAGCACGACGTGGTGCCTGGGCTTCGTCCGATCGGTGATCGCCACCCCGTACGCGACCTTCGGACTCGCCACCCTCAGGGGATTGGCCGTCGCGGTGTGGACGTCCGCGCTGCCGCGGCTCCGGCAGCGATGGCTCCACGGGCAGCGGTCGCAGTCAGGTTTGCGCGCGGTGCAGACCAGCGCACCGAGATCCATCAGCGCATTGTTGTACGCAATCGGATCGACGGCGTCGACCTGGGGCGCGACGTGCGGCCAGATCGCCGCGCGATCGAGCGGCAATGGAAGCGCGTCACGCCGCGCATACACGCGCGCCACATTGGTGTCCACGATCGGCACCCTCGCCCCGAACGCGAAGCAGGCGACCGCGCCCGAGGTGTACGGACCGATGCCTGGCAGTTCGCGCAGGCCCTCCGGCGTCGCGGGCCAGGCCCCGCCGCCGGCGATCACCTGTCGGCACGCCGCCTGGAGGCGTTCCACCCGGCTCGGGTACCCCAGGCCCTTCCACGCGCGATGGATGGCGTCGGTGGTGGCGACAGCGAGCGCACGCTCATCGGGAAAGTGCGCGAGGAACCGTTCATAGAATGGGATGACGCGGTCGACCTGGGTCTGCTGAAGCATCGTCTCGGACACCAGGATCCGATAGGGGTCAAAGGTGTGGCGCCAAGGCAGGTCGCGGCCATGGGTGCGATACCAGCGCATGAGTTCCGTCTGCGGCTGCGCCGGTTGGGCGTCGGTCTTCACGGAACCGGCACCGTCGGTAGTTCCGGCTCGTCGTCGGGCGGACCAGCCCACGGGATGAATTCGATCTCGGTGCGCTCCTCCGCCTTCGGGACCTGCGTCTGGTGGTAATCGCATGAGAACCAGCGCGGGCTGTCATCCTTCAGGTAGCCGAGCCGGATGAGGCTGTCTGGGATGGGCTTGGCACCCCCGACGAGATTGGCGAAATCCACCAGTCGCGTGCGGAAGCTGTGCAGCACCATGCGCACCGGTTCGGCGATCGGTTCGCGCGGCGGCAGCTTCGACCGCAGCAGCACGTACCACGCGTCGCGCTCCTGCGTGTACCTGCTCCAGTGCCGGTACTGCGAGGCGTTCTGCGAGGGCACCCGGCGATTGATGATGATTTTCATGCCTAGCCACACGATCCTAATCCCGACGCACGGCAGACAATCGACGTCAGCGCGTCGCGACGCTGGGTGCGATGAAACGCGGCTGGGTCGAGCAGGCGTCCTCGCCGGAGCGCACGACCAGCCGCACGTAGCCCTCGGTGCCGCGGTCGCGATAAGCGCCGCTGCGCCCCGTCAGCCGCAGCGCCTCGAAGCCGTCGCGGATGATCACCGTGCCGACGGCGTCGTCGCGGTCGCACTCGTAGGCGACTCCGACACGGTCCTCGTGCAGCGCCAGGCGCAGGCCCTGTTCGCAGGTGAACAATCCATACGCGAGGGCGGACAGCACCGAGGCGGGATGCGGACGCAGCGCGTCGCAGGCGAGGATGCCGCGCACGCCGTACACTGGCTGGCCGAGCGAGAGCATCGCATCCCAGCACGCCTCATCCGCTTCATTGCCGATCGCGAACAGACGCAGGCCGTCCGCGAACGAGATGCGGTCGCGGCCGAATGCCGCCGCGGGATTGCGCAGGATCGAGATGGCCCCGCTGCCGGCGAGAGCCTGGACGATGCGGCCGACCGCGCCTTCGGCAGGCTCGCTCGGTTCGGGCTCGGGCAGCGGCAGCTCCTCGGCGGCGAGGATCTGCAGATCGAGGCGGTGGTCGCGGCAGCACCAATCGATGCGGCGCGACCACAGGCTGCCGACCTCTCCACCTTCCGCGATGATCGGCACGGCATCGCCCGCGGCGGCGTCGGGGTCGACGGTCAGGCGCATGCCACATCCGTAATTAAGCGCTTCATCACAGCGGATTGCGGCGGAATTCGGTGACCGCCTGGCCGGCGTCCGGATAGAAGGTGATGATCTTGTCGAGCTGGGTGACCTTGAAGAGCGGCATCAGCGACGGCTTGACTCCACCGATCGCCATGCGGCCCTTCGCCGCCTTGATCGCCTTGAAGAGCGCGACCAGCTTGCCGAGCATCGCCGACGACAGGTAGCCGATATCGCCAGCGTCGATGACCAGATTGATGCGGGGATGGCGGTCGACCAGTTCCGACAATCCCTCGGACAGCGAGGCGATCGAGACCGGGTCGAGCAGGCGCTCCTTCATCACCTTCGCGAGGACGATCTTGTCGTAGGCCTCGACCAGCAGGAAATCACACGGCATCGCTGCTCCTTGCAGGGGCGGAGCGTCGGCGCGCCATGCGCACCACCGCTCCACCGCGGTAATAGGTGAGTTCGTCGAGCCATTCGCTCATGATGCGGATGCCGCGTCCATGCTCGAGCAGCAGGCTCTCCGGGTCCTCGGCATCGGGAACCTGGTCGACGCTGAATCCCGCGCCGCGATCGGTGATGGTGACGCACCAGCGATCGCCGTCCGCTGTGACCTCGATGGCGACCGGCATGCCGGGATCGCCCTCGTTGCCATGCAGCATCGCGTTCACGATCGCCTCGTCCAAGCACAGCACCAGCCACTGGCGGTCGTCCTCGCCGACCAGCGCGTGCGCAAATAGCACCGCGGCGACGACATCGAGAGCGTCCTGCTTGAGATCGAGGCGCGACGGCCATTCGCGGGCGAGCAGGACGCCTCCGCACGGCGGCGGATCCCCGGCGAGGATGCGCAGGCTCACGGATATGCCGCCGTCACAGGCGCTCCGCCACGACGATCGTCATGTCGTCGTGGGGCGAGGCCGCCCCGAGATGCGCGCTGACCTCGGCCACCACCGCGTCGCAGACGACCTGCGCCCCCTGCGCCGCATGGCGGGCGATCGCCGCCCGCAGCCGATCCATGCCCCACTGCGTGAAATCCGGCGGCGCCTGCGCCTCGAAGATGCCGTCGGTGAACAGGGTGAGGATGTCGCCACGGCGCAGCGTCGCGATGGCGTGGGTACCGTAGGTCGCGTCGTCGAGCACGCCGAGCATGATGTCGGTCTCCTCGATCGCATCGAACACCCCGCCCGCGCGATGCACGAGCGGCGTCTCGTGTCCGGCGCTGACGTACGAGCAGGAACCATCGCCCCCGAGGCGGATCAGCGCCATGGTCATGAAGGTCTCGTCGCTCAGGTCCTGCTCGAGCAGGTGGTTCAGGCGCGTCATGAGTTCGCCGGCGCCGTCGTCGCGGCCATGCAGCGCGCGCAGGGTCGCCCGCGCGGTGCTCATCACCATCGCCGCGGCGAGACCATGTCCGCTGACGTCTCCGACCACCACGTCGACCCCGTCGGCCGGACGCATCATGAAGTCGAAATAATCGCCGCCGGTCTGATCGCACGAACGCGAATAGGTGGCGAAGCGCCAGCCGGGAAGGATCGGAGGCTGCTGCGGAAGCAGGCTGAGCTGGATCTGGCGCGCGAGTTCCATGTCCCGCGCCAGGCGCTGACGTTCGAGATCGCGCAGGATCAACTGCGCATTGTCGATGACGACGCCGGCCTGGCTGCAGAGCGCTGACAGGATCTGCTCGTCGTACGCCGAGAACGGCTCGCCCGAGCGTTTGTTGAGGACCTGGATGACGCCGACCACCGCATTGGTGTGCGTCACCAGCGGCATGCACAGGATCGACCACGTGCGGTAGCCCGTGCGCCGGTCGTTGTCGGGATTGAATCGGGGATCATCGTAGGCCGCGGGGATGTTGACCGGAGTCCCGCTGGAGGCGACCGCGCCGGCGATACCGCTGCCCATCGGCAGGCGGATCTCCTGAGCGCCATGAGCGATCCGCGACCACAGCTCCTGGCGTTCGACGTCCACCAGGAATAAAGTGGCGCGATCGGCGTGGACGAGATCGGTCACCGAGCGGAGGATGAGGTCGAGCAGGCGATCGAGATCGCGCTCGCTGCCCATGGCGCGCGAGACGGCCATGATGGTCTGCAGATCGTTGAGCAGATCGCCCGGCGTGCTGTCCATTCACCGCGACGGTACGTCGGGGACGGCACGGAGAAAGGACCGCTCGCCTGCGGGCGCTGCGGGCATTGGAGAACGATCAGGGCGAGACGCCGCCCCCGGTGGTGGTGCGCGGTGCGGTCGATCCGCCCGTGGTGCCCGAGGCGGTGAACGGATGCGGCGCCGTGGTGCCGCCGGTGGTACCCGAGGCGCTGAAGCTGCCGGTCGTACCGCTGAAGCTGCCGGTGGTTCCGCTGAATCCGGTCGTTCCACCGGTGGTGAATCCGCCGGTGGTGCCGGAGGTCCCGGCTGCGTCATCGTGCTTGATGGTGGATCTGCCGGGAATCTTCAGCTTCTGACCGACACGCAGATTGTGAGAATCGACTCCGGGGTTCGCGTCCTGGAGCTTCTTCCAGTCGTTGCGGTTGCCGAGCTCCTTCTCGGCGATCGACTGCAGCGTGTCCTTGGCCTTGACCACGTACTCGCCGGCGGCTGCGGTCGTGCTGCTGGTTCCGGCATCGGGCGAGGCACCGGTCGTGCCGGCGATCTCGGGAATGGTGATCTTCTGACCGACCTTCAGGGTCTCGGGATCCACACCCGGGTTCGCCTTGACGATGTCCTTCCAATGGGTGGTGGTGCCGAAGTACTTCTTGCTGATATCGCTGAGCGTCTCGCCACTGGCGACGACATGCACCTTGCCCGACAGCGGGGAATCGGTGGTCCCGCCCGTGGTTCCGCCGGTGGATCCGCCCGTGGTCGAGAGGCCGGTGGTCGACGATCCTGCAGCGGGAAGCTTGATCACCTGGCCGACGTGCAGTTCTTCAGGGCCGATGCCGTTGAGCTTCTCGATCTCCTTCCAGCGGCTGGCGGAACCGAGCTCCTTCTTGGCGATCGTGTAATACGAATCACCGGACTTGACCGTGTAGGTGTGCTCGCCGGCACCGGCCACCGGGGTCGTGCCCGGGGTAGGCGTGGTGGCGGTGATCGCCGGGATGGTGATCTTCTGTCCGACCTTCATCGATTTCGGATCGAGGCCGGGATTCGCATCGACGATCTTCTTCCAGTTCTTGGCGGTGCCGTAATATTTCTGGCTGATCTCGGCGAGGGTCTCGTTCTTCGCGATCACGTGGGTCTTCTCGGTCGTGGGAACGGGCAGCGGGGTCATCGTGGTGCCGCCGGTGGACGATCCCGCGGTGAAGGTGGAACCGCCGGTGAAGCTGTGGCCGCTGGTGAAGCTGCCGGCAGTTGTCCCAGCGGTCGTGCCGCCGGAGAATCCGCCGGTGGTGGTGCCGCCGGTGAAGGCCGTGTTCGCCGTCGTGCCGCCGGTGAACCCGGCAGTGGTGCCGGTCGACCCGGTGAAGCTCGCGGTGGTGGAGCCGGCAGAGAACCCCGAATTGGTTCCCGGCGAGCCGGTGAAGCCGCCGGTCGTGGACGATCCGGAGAAGCCGGAGGTCGTTCCGCCCGAGGTGAACCCGGTGGTGGAGCCGCCGGTGAAGCCGGTGCTTCCAGCACCGGTGGTGTTCTGCGCGATCGATCCGGTGGTCGTGCCGTCGCCGGTGAGGAGATCGCTTCCCGGAGAGACGGGCTCGGCCGGAGTTTCGACCTTGGCCGTGTCGGTTTCCTTCTTCTGTTTGTGCGGAGCGATGAACGCGACGCCCACCAGCACCAGACAGCCCACGGCGAGGATCGCAGCGAAAATGACTTCCTTGGACATGACGACTCCCATTGCTACCGCCGGCGGCCTCCGGGGTAGGGGTGGGGTTTTATCCCGCTCCGGTTAAAACACAACCTCGCTGAAAACACGCAATGACCGTGAAACTCCGTCTGCTCCCCTTCATCACCGATCTCGGCGCGCGTCAGATGGCGCTCGACGAAGCGCTCCTGGAGCTCGCCGAACGCCCGACGCTGCGCATCTACGGATGGTCGGAGCCGACGCTCTCGCTCGGGTATTTCCAGGACTATGGACGGATCCACGCTTCGCTGCCCGATCAGGACCCGCCGGCGATCGTCCGGCGCATCACTGGCGGCGGAGCGATCTGGCACGAACACGAGGTCACCTACTGCCTGGTCGGACGGCGCGGGGCCGACGGCATCCCAGCCGATGCGCGGATGCTCTACGGACGCCTGCATCGGGCGATCCTGACCGCGATCGGACGCCATGGCCGTGAGCCGGTGGACATCGCCCTGCAGCCGCACACCACCGGCGACCGCCGCTACCACGA
>JACDEN010000479.1 GCA_013816415.1 Planctomycetota bacterium | reverse complement strand
TCTCCCACCGGCGGCACCGGCTCCGAGCCGCGGTTCGATCTGTGCGGGGTGCTCGGCGTCGGCGCGACCGGCCAGGTCTACGCCGCGAGCGACCGCGATCTGCAGCGCGAGGTCGCGATCAAGGTGCTGCTCGCGAGCGAACGCGCATCCGCCGAGGGCGTCGCCCGCTTCGTCGAGGAGGCGCGCATGGCCGCTTCGCTCGAGCACCCCAACGTCCTTCCGATCCACGATATCGGAGTCGACGGCCGCGGCTGCCCCTACTTCACCATGAAGAAGATCTCCGGGCGCTCGCTCGGCGAGGAGATCCAGCTGTCGACGCTCGAACGCAGGATCGGCAGGATCGCCTCCTTCAACGACATCGTGGGATTGTTCAAGGCCGTCGGCCATGCCTTGGCGTTCGCGCACCACCGCGGGGTGGCGCACCAGGATGTGAAGCCCGACAACATCATGGTCGGGGACTTCGGAGAGACGACGCTCGTCGACTGGGGAGCCGCCGTCCGCCTCGATGACCCGCATCCGCACCTGTACGGCACTCCGCTGTACATGAGTCCCGAGCAGGTCCGGCGCGAAGGGGTCGATGCGCGCAGCGACATCTATTGCCTGGGCGCGACGCTGTTCCATGCCCTGACCATGCGCTGCCCGACGTGGTCGGACGACGCCGACGAGTTCTGGCGGAAGAAGCGCGCGGGCGAGATCGATCTGCCGACCGACGCCGAGCGCCGCGCGGTGCCGAAGCCGTTGCTCGCGATCGCGGCGAAGGCATTGGCCGCGCAGGCGTGCGACCGCTATCAGACGATCGACGCGTTCATCGCCGACCTCGACCACTATCAGGCCGGCCTGGCGATCAGCGCCCATCGTGACAGCTGGTTCGAGGCGGTGCGGCGCTGGCATCGCCGGCATGCCCGCGCGTTCTGGTCGAGCGTCGCGGTGACCGCGGTGGTCGCAATTCTCGCGCTGAGGCTCTACGGCGAGAAGTTGAAGGAGATCGCGTCGTGGGGCGCTCCGATCGTGGTCGAAAGCCTGGTCGACGATCACTGGAAGAAGGACTGGTATCTCGGTGAAGGCCCCATGGAGGTCGAGGACGGCTGGCTGGTCAGCAAGGCCAGCTCGACCACCATGCTCATCTATCGGCCGAAGCTCCCCGGCGATACCGCGATCGAGTACGAGGGGAAGCTGCTGCCCGGATACCCGGCGTGCGACATCTCGTTGTTCTGGTCGCGCAATCCCTTCGCTGAGCACTCGCCGGAGATGAACCCCCAGCCGGACACCTACCACATCCAGGTCGGGGCGCATGGCGGCGCTTATACGCGGATCGTGGCCGCATCGACGGGACGACAGGTGGCGTTCAGCCTGTTCAAGCCGGAGATCGGCACCGCGTACCACGTCCGGGTCGAGATCGTCGACGCGCGCATCTCGCTGCTCATCGACGGCCGCAAGCTCTGCGACTACGTCGATCCCTTCCCGTTCTCGGGCGGCTACGTCTGCCTCTACGCCTATTACCAGGGCAAGGCCTTCCGCAACGTGCGCATCTATTCCCGCGGCCTTCCGCAGAAGCTCACGGCCACGGCCCTGGGTGACGTCTTCGCCCAGCGGCATCGCTACGACGACGCCGCTGAGCAGTATGCACGGGTGGTGCAATCCCTGCCAGGCACGCCCATCGCCGGCGAAGCGCGCTACAAGCAGGGACTGTGCCTGCTGCGCTCCGGCGATAAGACGGGTGCGTTCTCGGTATGGAATGGCCTCGAACCGAGGCCCTGGTCGGATCTGGTCGAGGCCCATCGCATCGATGACCTCGCCGCCCAGGGCGCGCATGCCGAGCTGCTGCGCCGTTTCGAAAAAGCCTACCTCGGCGCCGATGACGATGTGCGCTCACGCCTGGCGGTGCAGTGGATCGGATACGTGATGGACCTCACCGACACCGCCAATCGCGACGGCCGGACGGCCGATCTGGAAGCCTACCTCAGCCTGCACGACCGCATCATGCCAGCGCAGCACGTCACCGACCGCGCGGCCGCGGATGCGCTCAACTCGCTCGACCGCTATGAGGAGACCCTCGTGCGTTATCCTGGTCAACCCCATGCCTGCATGACCGCGATGCAGTACCTTGGCCGCGAAGCCGAGCTCGTCGACCACCTCACCGATCCGACGCTGCTGATGTATACGCTGACCAGCATGGGCCGGTCGGAGGAGATCGGGCTGCGCGTCCGCGGCGACGGCCTGCCGTTCCTGCCGGCGCTCATCGCGCGCGGACAGGCGGCCGAGGTCCTCGCCGCCAATTCCCGAGAGCCCTCGGCGCTCGAAGCCTGCGGCCGATTCGACGAGGTCCTCACCGCGCCCTTCGCGAACCCGACCCAGATGACCCGGGCGCGGGTGTTCCTCGGGCGGATCGACGACATCGAGCCCGCGAACCGCGACTGGCCGGTGGTGTTGATGGCCGAAGGCCGCTACCAGCGGGCCATGGAGCTCTGGGGCAACAGCCGCTTCCATGCGATGTGGCCGCGCCACATGCTCGGCTTGGAGGCGTTCATCCGTGGAGAGGCCGCCGCCGCCGACCGCCTGTTCGCGGTGCCGAAGGCGATCGAGCTGCATCAGGATTATTTCCACCTCGCCCACTACGTCATGGTGCCTTTTCTCGCCGGCTTGGCTGGAGATCGGAGCGCGCTCGATCGCATGCGCGCGCTGGTCGAATCCAGTAGGCGCTACGCCTACGAACAGAAGCCCTGGTACAACCTCCGGTACCTGACCGGGGCGATCGACGACCAGGCGTTCCTGGCGCAGTCGCATCGCCGCTTCGCCGCCGCCGACCTGCTGCTGCTCAGAGCGATGCGCGCGGAGCGCGACTCGCGGCCGGCAGACGCACTGGCTGATTACCGCGCGTACCTCGCCCTTCCACGCTGGCAGCGGTCGGCCGATGTCGATCCGGTGCTCGAACGTTTCGTGTCGTGGCGCATCGAGCGGCTGGACGCCGGCGGATAGCGGTCGATCCACGGCGATCGGTCAGGCGGCGCCGCAGGGCCGGCGCTTCGGCGGTCCCCGACCGACAGGCGGACTCAATGGCGTTAAGTTAGTAACATTGAAACCGAGATTGAACCGCCACGACGCCACGACGCCACGACGCCACGACGCCACGGGAAGACGGGGAAATCGCACTTTTCGCACTACATCAATCATCGATTCGTGGCGTCGTGGCGGTTCAATCGTTTCCCTTAACAGCATTGGATTGAAGCCTGCGCTCCCAGGGGGAGGGGCGTGCAGTGGATGGCAACGGTCCCTCCCCTTGCCCCCCTGGCCGCGGCCCAAGACTGCGCGCCATGAAAGCTTCCGCCCGTTCCGCCACGTCTGTCGTCAAAGCCAAGGTCGCCGTGCGGGGGAAGCCCAAGACTCGCGCAAAAACTAAGGTCACGGCGAAGCCGCAGGCCAC
>JACDEN010000057.1 GCA_013816415.1 Planctomycetota bacterium | reverse complement strand
GGCTGTTGGCGACTGGGGAAAATAGCGACCGCAGGGAGCCCCCAGTCGTCAACTGCCGTGGGGCGCGAAGCCCCCTTCTAAGAAAGCAAGGCTGTTGGCGACCGGGGAAAATAGCGACCGCAGGGAGCCCCCGGTCACCAACAGCCGCCCCTTACCAGCGAGTAGGGAATCCGCGCCGACCGCGTGACTCGAATTTCGGCGAGGCGACTTCGCGCACCGCGCCTTGTCCGCCGCCAGTGCCATTTCCGGAAGCTTCGCCGCTGCGCTGCGTATGGCCGTGGCCGGCAGATCCGGCATCGCTGCGACGGTCCTGCCCATGGCCCCGATCCGAGCCGCGATCGCCGCGACGGTCACCGCTGCGGCCATAGCCCTGACGATTGCCCTGCTGCGGACGGCGCTGCTGCTGCGGACGGCGCTCATCGGACTGATGCGACGGCGCCGAAGCGCCCGCGCGATAGGGGTGGTCATCGACCACCGGCACGCTCTTGCGGATGGTGCGTTCGATATCCCGCAGGAACGCGCGCTCCTCGCCATCGCAGAACGACATCGCCTTGCCGCTGGCGCCGGCGCGGCCGGTGCGGCCGATGCGGTGGACGTAGGTCTCGGGCTCGTTCGGCAGATCGAAATTCACCACGTGCGAGATGTCGTCGACGTCGAGACCGCGCGAGGCGATGTCGGAGGCGACCAGCACGCGGGTCGATCCCTTCTTGAAGTTGTCGAGAGCGCGGATGCGCGCGTTCTGCGACTTGTTGCCGTGGATGGCCTCGGCGTGGATGTTCGCCCGCGACAGGTGCTTCGCGACCTTGTCGGCGCCATGCTTGGTGCGGGTGAACACCAGGGCGCGAGTGACCGCGCCGTCGGTGAGCAAATGCTGGAGCAGCGCCGGCTTGTCGTTCTTGGCGACGAAATAGACGGCCTGCGACACGGTCTCGGCGGTGGTCGCGACCGGCGTGACCTCGATCGGAACCGGATCGTGGAGGATGCTGTCGGCGAGGGAGCGGATCTCGCGCGGCATGGTCGCCGAGAAGAACAGCGTCTGGCGCTTGGCTGGAACCACCTTCAGGATCTTGCGGATGTCATGGATGAAGCCCATGTCGAGCATCCGGTCGGCCTCGTCGAGGACGAGGACCTCGATCGATCCGAGCCGCACGTAGCCCTGACCCATCAGGTCGAGCAGACGGCCGGGAGTGGCGATCAGGATGTCGACGCCGCGGCGCAGCGCGTCCTCCTGCGGACGTTGGCCGACGCCGCCGAAGATCACCGCGGTGGTCAGCGGCAGGTGGCGACCATAGGCCTTGAAGCTCTCGGCGATCTGCGCCGCGAGCTCGCGCGTGGGCGTCACCACCAGGGTGCGGATCGGACGGCCGGAAGCAGGCTTGCGACCCGACAGCAGCTGCAGGATCGGCAACGCGAACGCCGCGGTCTTGCCGGTGCCGGTCTGCGCGCAGCCAAGCAGATCGCGGCCGGCGAGGACTTCGGGAATCGCGCGCTGTTGGATCGGCGTCGCGGTCTCGTAGCCCTGCTCGGTGAGCGCGCGGAGGATGGGTAAAGACAGAGAAAACTGGTCGAATCGCATGTTGGATCCCAATCGAGACGGTGGCGATGTGTGCGCGCACCGACTGGACGAACCAACGAGGCGAGCGGGTAGGAAAAACGAATCCTACGGGAAAAACCGTATTCTCAAGGATAATCGGGCTCGAAGACGGTTCTTGGTGCATCGTTCTGCGTCCTAAGTCGTGGATAGCACGATCCTCTGCATGAACGATTGATGTCGCAGGACGCGCAACCGAGAACCCCAAACCCAGAATGTTCTCAGAACGTTCTCAGAACGTGAAGCCCACCGCGAGGATGAAGAGATAGGAGGCGAATTTCCGCGCCTTCCGGTCCGGATCATAGGCGACATCGAAACGCACTGGTCCGACCGGCAGGTGGTAGCGCAGTCCCACGCCGATGGCTTGGCCGCGCGTGCCGTCGATCTTCCAGGTGTCCGGGCTCACCGCTCCGACGTCGTAGAATCCCGCGCCCCAGATATGGCCGCGCAGCTGATAGCGCGCTTCGACCGTCGCCATGCTGGCGGTGAGGCCGCCGGTGGGGTTGCCGGCGGCGTCGCGCGGACTGAGCTGATCCTGGCGGAACGAGCGCACCGAGCTCTCGCCGCCGAGGAACAGTCGCTCCTGGATCGGCAGGGTGGTTTCCTGGAACACCTGCCGGGTGGTGTAGCGTGCGTTGGCGGCGAGGACCAGCCGCGACAGGGGATGCAGGAAGTACGCCGCCGATCCCCGGTACTCCAGGAAGTTCACGTCGGACCCGACCAGCGGCGCGGAATACGCGATGCCGGCGTTCACCAGCGCCCCCCGCGTCGGCTCGACCACGCTGTCCCGGCAATCGAAGCGCATGCCGTCGAAGACGCGCGCGCTCGAGACGTAGCCGGTACGCTCGACGTTGGCGATCGCGCCCTGGATGCTTTCCGCGCGCGTCGTCTCGTAGAGATAGCCGCCCTTCATCGACCACCACTGGCCGAAGCGGTGCTCGAGGGTGACCACGCCAGCGATGGTACGGCGGACGAATTCAGGCTCGCGTCGATAGAGGTACGAGCCGCCGACGTCGACGGTGTTGTTCGCACCCACGAGGTAGTCGTCGCGCACATGGCTGGCCACGCCATAGCTCTTCATGCTCGCGGTGGGGTGGATCTCGAAGAAGCGGCCCTGGCCGAAGAGATTGCGGTCGCGGTAGCGGGACCCGCCGCGCAGCAGCTCATAGCTGCCGAAACCGGCCTCGAAGTCGATGCTGCGGGCCTGGCCTTCGCTGACCGCGAGCACGATGTCCGAACTGCGTTGCGGGCCCTGCGTCGTTTCCGGGCGGTTGGTCCAACGCACGCTCGAGAACGCGCCGCTGCGGCTGAGCGCGCGCACGCCGCCGTCGAGGCGGTCGCGATCGATCGGTTCTCCGTGCTTGAGCCCGAGGCGGCGGGTCACGAATCCAGGCTTGGTGCGGTCGAGTCCGACCGCGACCACCTCGTCGAGCACGTAGACCGGGCCGGGATGGACGCGATAGGTGAGCGCAGCCGTCGCGTGCTCGTCGTCGATCGCGGCCTCGGTGGCGACGTCGACATCGAGGTGACCGCGGCGCAGGAACCAGGTGCGGATCCGCGCGGCAGCGATCGATGGCAGCCGCGCGTGGTAGGGCAGACCGACCAGATTGCCGAGACGGCGCACATCGCCGAGCTGTTCGTCGGACAGGCCGCTGTCGGTGAGATCGGCGACGACGGTGGATGAGGCGACGGTGTAGAGCGGACCCTCGTGCACCTCGATGGCAACGTCGGCCCGCCGATGGTTCGGGGTCCAGGTGATCGCCGGTTTCGCGACCCTCACGCGATAGAAACCGTCATAGAGGTACAGCTCCTCGACCCGGCCCGCGCAGGAATCGAGATCGTGACGCCGCAGCGGCGCGTTCCTGAGGTTGAAGAAACCGATGCCTTCCGCCTTGAGCGTGCCGCGCAGACGCCGCTGCGAAAAATGCTTCGCGCCGGGGAACGTGAGATGATCGAGATACGCACGCGGACCTTCGGAGACGGTGACGATCACCCGGCTGACCTCGGCCTCGGATGGCTCCATGGAAAATTCGACGCGGCCATGGGCGAAACCCTGTTCGCGCAGCACGTCTTCCATGGCGTACGCGGCGTCCGCGAGCGCGGCCGGGGAATGGCCGCGCTCCTGGAAATCCGCGAGCTCCCGACGCGCTCCGGCCCGCAGCTGCGACTCCCCGACGTCGTCGCATCCGCGGTAGACGATGGGAATGCCCCCGCGTTGTCCGCCGCCGCATCCGGTCAGGGCTGCCATCGAGATGGCGATGAGAACGACGAGGGCGAGGCGCATCAGTGGAATCGCACGCGCCAGATCAGGCCCATATTGTAGCCGCCGAAGCGGTCCCGCTCGCCGTGCAGGTAGTAATGGCGGCTCAGTTCGTATTCCGCGTCGATCGTCTCCTGATGCGATTGCGTGGTGGTCGAGTCGTCAGCGCCGACCGACAGGTCGAGGCGATCGAGATCCAAGATGCCGGGCTCCTTGTCGGGGTCGCCCGGGCCGAACAGCTCGTGGTAGATCTCCTTGCTCAGATACTTGCCGACCAGGGCGAGCTCGGTGCGCTGGCCGTTCTCTTCGCGCTCGCGTCCGGTCAGCCCGGTGGTCAGCAGCAGGATCGCTTCATTGTCGGACAGCGGCGGTTGGGCATCGACCTGCACCTCGACGTCCGGGAGTTCGCCGGAAGCATGGACCATGAGATCGTAGCCCTTCATCCGCGCCTCCCCCTCCCCGGCTTCGAGCCGCGGGAAGAACGGCGCGTCGAACGGGAACACCACGGTGGCGCCGGTGACATGGATGTGGGTGAACGGCATCTTCAGGCGGCCTTCCGAGCACCAGATGCGGCCGCGCGGCACCGGCGACTCGCCGTTTCCGCCGAGATGGAGATCCATCGACGCGGTGGTGCGCAGCACGTTGGTGTGGATGCGGAACGAGTCGTTGCCGACGATATCGACATCGAAGGTCATGTTGGAGAGAGGCCGCTCGCGAATGCTGAACAGCTTGACCCCCTCGCCCTTGACGCCGTGGCCACCAGTCGGGCGCAGACGCGACAGCAGTTCCATCGGCTTGGAGTAGAGCGCATCGGTGATGACCACCTGGCCGGACAAGGCCAACGCTTCGACCGGCCCCTTCAAGCGGCCGTCGCAGTCGCCGCGCAGGCGCAGGTACTGGTTGCGCACCAGCAACAGATTCTTGCCAGCCACCGCGAGATCGACCGTCGGTTTGCGCGGGTCGACGATGTCGATCGTGCCGTGAAGCGTGAGCGGCGAATAGCCGAGGCTCGCGGTGACGTCGTCGATCGTGACCAGGCCTTTCGACAACGCGAGGAAGCCATGGCCGTCGGAGATGGCCGGCAGGTTCGAGCGGGCCTTGAGCGACACCTGATCGATCACCAGCGATCCGGACAGCAGCGGATCCTTCATCGTACCGCTCGCCTGCAGTCCTCCGCCAACCTTGCCGCCGAGGCGGACCAGCTGGGGGATCAGCGGCGAGAAACGGGCGATGTCCAGGTTCGCCATGCGCAGCGCAGCGGTGAAGGGCTGGTCGCGGAAGGTGCGCGCGAAGGTCATCGCCTCGGCGGGATCGAACGCCTGCTCGCCGTGCATGTGGCCCGATAGATCGAGCCCGCCGGTGTCGCGCGCGGCGATGGTCCCGAACCAGCCGTTGGCTCCGGCTTCGCCGTCGATATCGATCTCGGCGATCTCGTTGCGCGGCAGCCGCACGCCCTCGTCCTGATCAGCGGCCAATGGGGCCAGCAACTCGCGCACGCGAAGGCGCACGCGCGCACCCTTCTCGTCGATGTCCAGAGCGATCCCGGCGCATCCCGCATCGGGCGCGGCGATGAATCCGCTCGGATAGAGCTCGGGCACGCTGGCGACGAACGCCGTGAGCGAGAGCGCCGGCGTGAGGTCGCGCGCCCGTCCGCGGTGGAAACCGCGCAGGCCCGCGCACATCGGCAGCGCCCCGCGCACGTGCAGGTCGAAGGCATGTTCGAGGCCCGCGTCGAAACGGGTCAGGCGCATGCCGGCGGTAGTCTGGACGGCATCGATGGCGACGTCGGCGGTCCGTCCACCAATGCGCATGCGATCGGTGCGGACACGCAGCGATGCCTCGGGCGCTGCGGGGTCCCCGGACGCCGACAGCGATGCGTGGAGCACACCTTCGGATGTCC
The DNA here is from genome assembly GCA_013816415.1 of Planctomycetota bacterium. Taxonomy (GTDB): domain Bacteria; phylum Planctomycetota; class UBA11346; order UBA11346; family UBA11346; genus JACCZE01. The sequence goes on along the minus strand of JACDEN010000057.1, from coordinate 4,391 downwards.
ATTTCGATTGGGACAGCCCTACCGCGGCGAACGCCTCGTCGACATGGAGGTTCATGATGCGCAGCGACAGCTCGAGACGCTCGCCGAGATCGACCGCGCAGTCGATGCGGCCGCCGAATCCCAGGATCGTCCCAGGTCCGACCTCCAGGCGGTCGCTGGTCCAGCGCAGGCGCATCGGCTCCTGCAGCCGACCGCGGCGATCGCCCTGGCTGACCTCGAAGGTCTCGACGACCGCATCCAGCGAGCGGTCGGCACCGAACGACGCGCTGCCGGCGAGGACGCCTGCGATCGGGCCCTCGACCGAGAACCGGGGCAGCTTGGCCTCGCCACCTGCGAGCGATCCCGCGAGCACGACGCGCCCGATGGTCCGCCCGCCGACGCGGATGTCCTTCCCGACGAGATCGACCGCGACCTGATCGCTGCACAGCATGTCCCACGGCGAGCCGCGCCATCCGCCGGTCCAGGCGATGGTGCCGGAAACCGCGCCTGCGAGCGGCGGGGCTTCCGGAACCATCCCGGCGAGCCGCGACAGATCCTTCAATGCGATGTCCATATGCACGTCCTCGGCGGCCGCGCGCTCGAGGTCGGCCCCTCCGGTGAGGCTGATGGTCCCGGCGGTGATGTCGGCCCGCAGGCGATCGATGCGCAGGCGCGGCCAGGCCAGTTCTCCGGCGAGGTCGAGGTCGCCGATCGGACGCTTGGCGATGGCGCAGGCGGTCAGCGCTCCCGTGAACGCCACCTTCGGCTGCGCGACCTCGCCGTCGATCGTTCCCTGCATGGCGATGGCGCCATCGAAACGGTCGACCAGGGACGGGAGCGCTCCGGCGCCCAGACCGATACGCCACGCACCATGGAGCACCAGCGTGCGCCAGTCGCCGCTCGCAGGCGGCAGACCGGCCGAGCCGTCGTAGGCGAGGTCGATGCCAGCGGCGGTGATGGCGATCGAGCTCGCGCGCACCGCGCCGTTCTCACCCTCGGCGGAGATCTTCAGCGCCACCGGTGTCGTCGGTAGCACGTCCGTCATCCGCTCGGGCACCCGCACCCCGATCCGCTTCGCGGTGCCGAGGACATCGGGGATGTCGATGGCGATCGTGCTCAGGTCGGCCAGCGGCCAGCGCTCACGCGGTTCCACGCGCACGCCCGCAAGCGCGATGGTGCCAGCGTCCGACTGCACGGATAGCCGCTCGACGGCTGCGACGCGGCCATCCCAGGAGCCCGCACCGGCAACCGCGGTGAAACGGATCCCATGCCAGGCCACCTCGGCTGCGCTCAGGTCCATGGAACCGACCCATCCGTCCGGAGCCCGCCGCACCGTGGCGGAAGCAGACAGCTGCCCGCTGTGCGGGAGATCCCCGAGCGCTGCTATCCAATCAGGCAGCCGCGCGAAATCGACGCCGTCGATGTGCACCTCGCCGTGGTCGCCGGCAGCGGTGGCGGTGATCCGCCCTCCGGCGGCTGCGAGTTCGAGCGCGCCGCTGCGCCCGTTCGTGAAATCGACCTCGAGATCGCGGATGTCGATGCCGGCGAGGGGCTCGGTGCTGTGGACGCGGATGGTGTTCGGCGTCGGACGCGCGATCTGCACCTCGAAGTGGTCCTGCGACCAGCCGGCCTCGGCATACGACAGTCGTTCGAGCGCGATCGCCGTGTCCGTCCCATCGCCGGTGACGGAGAACGCGCCGACATCGATCGAGCCCGATCCGCCCGACCGCAGGGGCATGCGCAGGTGCAGGTGGCCGCGCAGGTCGAGTTTCGGCAGACGCTCGGGCAGGGTGAAGGGATGCCGCGCACCGGTCTTGCCGACGCGCTTTGGCGCCGACGGACGGGTGAGATCGAGATCGAGTTCCAGACCCTCGATGCGCAGCGAGTGCAGGCCCGCGAGCGAGCGCCCGCGCATCAGGTCGACCAGGCTGTAGCTGACCTCGAGCCGCTGCCACGACAGATCGGCCAGTGGCCCAGTGGTGGGCGCCTCGACCATGCGCAGATCGACCACCACCGCATCGGTGAGCCATGAACCGCGCACCGCTCGCGCTTCGAACTCGCCGCCCAGCGCCTGGGAGAGCTTCCGCGCGGCGAGGTGTCCGAGCGGCCGCGAGAACAAGGGGCCGCGCAGCAGGTAGGCGCCGACCACCAGCGTCGCCAGCAGGAGCGCGGCATAGGCGCACCCGCGCTGCCAGCTCTGCGGCTTCAGCCGCCTCCAGAAACCGATCTGCGCGCCTCGCATAGAGGCAGGAGCATAGGTGCCCGTTCAGCTCCGGCGACGGTCAAGCCCCTGGCTCTGGACGCCTTACCGCCGGCGGAACGCCATCCGCAAGGCCAGCAGCACGCCGAGCATCAGCGACATGCCAGAGCCGAGGCCGCATCCGCCGCCACCGCCGGGGATGAAGTTCTTGGTGCCGTCCGAGGGAGCGGTGTCGTTGTCGACGATCGACAGCGTCGCGGTCGACTGCGCACCGAGGACGGCGCTGCCGGTCGGCAGCGACAGCGTCAGCAGCACCGTCTCCGTGCTCTCGACCTCGGTATCGTCGAGGATGGTCAGGGTGAAGTTCTTCGGCGAGGTGTCCCCATCGGCCCATGCCACGATTCCACTGACCGCGTTGAAGTCGCTGCCAGCAGTCGCAGTGCCTGCGCTGGCGGTGACGGTCGCGCCGCAGACGCCGACCGAGCCGCCAGTGCGCGTGGCGGTAATGACCACCGAGGCGCCCTCGGTCACGCTATAGGTGGCGGCGCTGAACTGGATCGACGCGTCATTGTCGGCGATGGTGAGGACGGCGGTCGACGGCGTGCCGATAAAGGTGCCCGTTCCGGTCACATTGCTCAAGGTCAGGTTGATGGTCTCGGCTCCTTCGATAGCGGCATCATCGGTGATCGGGATGTTGACGGTTTTGGCAGCCCCATCCGCCGCCGCCCAAGTGACGGTGGTGGTGGTGGCCGTGTAATCGCTGCCGGCGGTGGCGGTCCCATTGCTGGTGGTCACGTCGACGGTGGCTCCGCTGGTGAGGATACCGGTGCGGCTGATGGTGATCGCCGCGCTGACGCCGTTCTCGTTCACCGTGTAGGTGGGACTGGTGAACTCGAGCGAATTGCCCGCATCCGCGACCGTGATCGTTTCGGTCGACGGCACCCCGACCGTGGTGGCCGCTCCAGTGGGCGCGCTCAGGACGACGGTGAACGACTCGCTCCCTTCGACCACGTTGTCATTGCCGATCGCAACCGTGAACGTTTGCGTGGTCACACCCGGCCCGAAGGTCAGGGTGCCCGAGGTGGCGGTGTAATCGGCGGGCGGCGTGGCGGTACCCGCAGCGGTAGCGTACGCGACCGTGGAGGTGCCAGTGGTGATGCCGGTGCGGGTGACCGTAATGGTCAGTGGCGCCGAACCCTCGGCCGTCGCAGCCGTCGCGCTGGCGAAGGCGAACGTCGCGTCCTCATCGACGATGGTGACCGCTACGCTCGGATTGGCGCCCAGGACGCCTCCCGTGACCGCGCCGAGAGTGACGGTGAAGGCCTCATTGCCCTCGACCACGGTGTCGTTGGTGATGGCGACGGTGACGGTCTTGTTGACGACATCGCCATCGGGCCAGGTGAGCGTGGTCGCGGACAGCGCCGTGTAGTCGCTGCCGGCGGTCGCCGTCCCGTTGGCCGTGGTGACGGGCACCGAAACCGCGCCATGACCGGCACCGAGGCGCTGGACGCTGAGAACGATGGAGCCCGCGGCCTCGTTGACGCTGGCGGTGGCGACGGTGAACGTCAGGACATTGTCGTCATCGACGATGGTCTCGGTCGTCGATGCCGGAGCGCCGAGCGTCGCGCCGCCGCTCGGCGCGCTGAGCGTCACGGTGAACGTCTCGTCGCTTTCCGGCGCGGTGTCGCTGGTGATCGGCACCGAGATGGTTTGGCTGAGCGAGCCTGGGACGAAGGTCACCGTGCCAGTGGCCGTGGCGTAATCACTGCCGGCGTTCGCGGTGCCGTCCGCGGTCGCGAAGGTCGCGCCGACCGTCTGGGTCAGACCGCCGACGCGGCTGACGGTGATGGTAGCCGGACCCGACGCCTCACCGACGCTGCCGGTCGCTGATGCGAAGGCGATCTGCGGATCGTTGTCGATGATGGTTTCGATCCTCGCGGCCGTTCCCAAGGTCGCGCCACCCGTCGGCAACGTCAGCGTCAGGGTGAAGGCCTCGTCGATTTCCGGCGCAATGTCGTTGATGATCGGCACCGAGATGGTCTGGCTGAGGACTCCGGCCGGGAACGACACGGTGCCCGAGGCTGCGGTGTAGTCACCGGGAGCGACCGCCGTTCCATCGGACGTCCCGTAGGTCGCCCCCACGGTCATGCTCAGGCCACCGACGCGGCTGACGGTGATCGAGGCTGGCCCCGAAGCTTCACCGATGCTGCCG
>JACDEN010000478.1 GCA_013816415.1 Planctomycetota bacterium | reverse complement strand
GCCGTGATCCGGGTCCGCTTGCCCGCGACCAGCGTGAAGCGCACGGCGATGGCGCCGTCGGCAGCCCAGCGCGCATCGGTGGGAGCGAACGCCTCCTCCTCCACCAGGGATCCGCCATGGCGATAGGTCATGCGCACGATGGGAATGCCGTGGTCGTAGCGCGGTCCCTGCAGGTCCGACGCCACGGCTCCGAAGGGCGCGTGCTCCGCGCCGATCGAGAACGCGACCGCGGTCCCGACCTCGGTCCATCCGGCGCCGGAGAAGACCGGGTCGGCGCCCGCCGCCACGGAATTGATGCCGGAGCCGTCGCCGACCAGGCGTGCCTTCGCCGGCGAACGGGGTGCGCTGAGCACGATCGGGTAGCAGCGGAACGCGGCGTTCACGTAGCGCAGCGGCGGCAGCAGTCCGGCGAAGAAGCGGTAGCTCGGGCCGTCTGGCTGCCTGATGGCGGCGTCTCCCCACACATCCGTCTTCGCCGCGAGCGCCTCGTCGAGCGTGGGGATCGGTCCGACCACGCGCAGGGTCTCCTCGGCGAGGCCGAGGTCCGCGCTGCGGCAGAGCACCGTGCGCCGCTCGCCATCGGCGCCGACGTACACCACCATCGTCATGCCCGCGGTCGGCTCCTCGTCAGGGATCTCGAGGTCGGTTCCCTTGGCGATCGTCGCGATGCGCATTGCCGGAGCGGCGGGATCGAAGGCGGGGATCTCTCTCGCCGCCTGCGCGTCCACCGCCGCTGCGGGTGTTTCCGCCAGCATCGCCAGCATCGCGATCATCATGCCCAGGACGAGGCTAGGCAGGTGCGATCGCTTGGCCATGCAGGGCTCCTCGCACATCATACCATGACCTCACGCGTGGACCTGCGCATACCAGTCACTTCGAGGGATCCGCCGCGGGCCGTGACGGTGCCGCCGCTGCCGGAGCGGAATCGTCACTCTGGTCGTCGCCGCAGAAACGCGACAGCACGTTGGCGGTGATGCGCGAGACGCCGCCGTCCGTCGCCAGGCTGCCGATCCAGGCGATGGATCCCGCGGAGAACACCGCGCCGCCCTGCGGACATTCGAAGTAGACGATGTCGCCGCGCTTCGGCCGGCCCTCCTCCTCCATCGCCGACGCCCAGCCCAGGAGATTGGCGGGATCATAGGCCGTCGCGAGCAGCAGGGCGTGGCGCGGGGTGCCGAGCGCGACGTCCATGCGGTCGACCTCGTGGCCGGCGGCGCCGCCCATCACCGCGCCCGAGCTTCCGATCACCGCGTCATCGGCGATGCCCGCGAAGATGAAGGCCGCGCGCGGATCGAACGAGCCTTCGCAGCGGCGGTACGGCAGCGAACCGAGGCCATACGCGGTGTACGACGAGCCCACCAGCCGGTGCGGCGAGCGCCCGCGCGTGCTCCACAGGTCGCCTGGTTCGCCGGTGGTGCTGTGGTGGATCTCACCCGGAGGCGACGTCCAGGTGCCGGTCGCGCCGCGCCGCACCTCGATCACGTGTGGCCGCTGCCGGTCGATGGACGTCACCCAATAGAAGCCGTTGCCGCCGAGATACATCAGCCGCCCGCCCTGCGCGAGATAGGCGTCGAGCGCCTCGTGCATGGCGAGTGTGGTGTATTCGGGATGGCTGCCGGTGACGACGACGGGGTAGTCGCGCAGGACCGCGAGGCCCTCGTTGTGCAGATCGTGGTCGCTGATCACGTCGTACGCGAAGCCCTGCGCGTCCATCCAGGCGAGGAGCGACAGATCGAGGCCGAGGTGGCACACGCTGCGCGCCCAGGCAATGCGGAATCCTGGACGGAAGGTGCACAGCGGACGCAGGAGCGATGCGTAGCACACCCCGCTGCCGTCGCCATGGCGTTCGTACAGGCTGTGCAGGCGGTGATGCGCGGCGTAGAGATCCTGGTCCTGCAGTTCGCTCAGCGGAGCCGTCTGGTCGGGCAGGTTCAGCCACAGGTGCTCGCTGGAATACGCCTGGTAGGTGAGGGTGGGCGCGAGGAAGGCGATGCGCGCCTTGGCAGCGCCGGGCGCCGGTCGCACAATGAAGGGCAGATGGTCGACGCTCGCACCTGCCTGCAGGCGGATCGCGTAGATCCCGCTGGCGACCGCTGGCACGTCGAATGCGAATGACGGCTCCCAGCCAGCGTCGTCGAGGTCGTCGTCGTGGAAATGGATCGCCCGGTATTGATCGGGGGCGCGGCGGAAATCGGTCTCGCGGCCGCTCCACGAGCGTCCAGTGACGGCGCGCTTCGGCAGATTGACGGTCACGGCGTCGAGTCGGTGCGGTCCCGTGTCGCGCACCCTCGTGGTGCCGATGTCGAGCGACGGGTCCCACGCGGCGATGGTCGCGCCTGCCAGGGCCGCGGGCACGCGCCCGTCCGCGAACTCGGCGGCGTCGGTGATGGTGGCCGCGGCAGCGAACAGCGACGGCGAATCGATCTTGCCGTTGAAATGGCCGGCGACCGCGCCTGCATCCCGTGCGTAGGCGGCGATCAGCAACGGCGAGTCGGCCGCTGCGGGAACGATCGTGCAGCGGGCCTCGGTGATGCTGCTCGCCGGCTCAAGGGTCTGTTTCCCGAGACGCTGCTGATGCAGCCGTACGGTCGACGAGGCGGCGTCGACGCTGGCGGTCACGCTGTACCAGGCGCGCTCGGTCAGGCGGCGTGCGATGGCGAAGCACTCGCGACGTCCGCCTGCGCCGATCCACAGCGTCAGCGCGCCATCCTCGACGACCAGGGCGTAGCCGCTCGAGCGGTCGTCATTCCAGTGCGCCAGGATCGACTGGGTGCCGGTCAGCCGCGTGGGCTGGATCCAGGCGTGGATGGTGAAGCTGCCGGTTGGATGCAGCCGTCCATCGTCCTCGACCCGCGCGTACGATCCGTGCCGTAGCGCCTGCTCGCGGCCGGGATGGTCTCCAGCAAAGGTCGATGCGATCACGCGCTCCGCGAAGCCGTCGCGATCGGGGCTGCGGCCGCCGTGCACGAGACGCACCAGATCGGCGCGGAATGTCGGCTGCCGACAGCTCACCATCACGCGGATGCGCTCGCCGGGAACGGCGGTGATGCGGTCGGTGTAGCCGACGACGGCGACGCGCGCGGCGCCTTCGGCGAGGATGCGTCGCCGCTCGGAAGTGGTCATGCGCCAGCTCCGGCGGCAGTGGCGGTGGAGATGCCGGCGGCGATCGGCTGCCGGGTCGGCACGCCGTCGACCATCCGCAGGATGCCCAGCGGATTGCCGTCGCGCAGCGCGAGCGGCAGCAGTCCGTCAGGCACATCCTGAAAGGCCAGGGGTCGCACGAAGCGCAGTATGGCGGCGGTTCCCACCGACGTCGAGGCCGGCGCTGACGAGGCCGGGTAGGGTCCGCCATGCACCATCGCCCGTCCGACCTCGACTCCCGTCGGAAAGCCGTCGACGATGACCCGGCCCGAGCGTTCCTGCAG
>JACDEN010000477.1 GCA_013816415.1 Planctomycetota bacterium | reverse complement strand
CCCGACCATCACTGGGGGCGGCTCCATCCATGCCGACGGCGGCACGGCATCAGGCAACTACAACCAAAGCGGCGGAGGCGGCGGGCGCATCGCGCTGCATGCGACAGCAGGATCGAATTTCGGCAGCCTGGTAACAACGGCCTTCGGCGGCGCCCTCGGGACGCATAGCGGTGGTGCAGGCACCGTCTACCTCGCAACCGGAATCACTGCCAGCAATTCTGGTACTCTGATCATCGACAACAACGGCACGGTCGGCCAGGGGTCCACCTTGATCAATGGCGTGTGGGTGACCGACACCGAGGCCGGCAACGTGATCATCCGTAATGGAGCGAATCTGAAGTTTGGCGATCCGGTCGCCCCGACTCCGCCGGGTTCGCCGTACTTGGCCGTTTATAATAATTGGATCAATACCGCCAATCAGACGATGCCCAAAGGCGAGGTCAGATTCCTCGGTGCTGGTTCAAACACCATTCAATCCGCCCAGCCATTTTGGGACCTGTTGATCGAAGGCAGTGGTGTCTGGACGACGAGTACGTCTCTCCACACATCTCACGATCTGCTCGTTGAGGGCGGCATTCTCCGCACGGAGCGCGATGTGGCGACACCGATCACCGTCGACGGTCAGCTGACCATTCGTCAGGGTGGAATCCTGCTGGTGCGGCGTTCCGCCACGACGGGGATCGGCGCAGGTCAGACCATCACGGTGGGCGGAGCATTGATCCAAGGCGTGCTCAGTGCGAACGGCGAAGGTTTCGAGCATTACACGGGTCCTGGACGTGGTACCTACGGACGTGGCGCGACTCATGGTGGTCTTGGCGCGTACGCCTACATCGAGGATTTTGGACATACCTATGGATCCATGACGGCGCCTACCTCATTGGGTTCCGGTGGCGGTACGCCATGGGGGACCGTCGGGGGTGCTGGCGGTGGTGCGATCACCTTGACGACCAGCGGTACCGTTACCGTTACCGTCACCGGGCGGATCAGCGCCGACGGGACCGTCAGCACCGATGATGAAGGGGAAACCTCAGGCGCCGGTGGCTCGATCGCGATCACGGCCGGAACTTTGGCCGGAAACGGAATCATTCGAGCGAACGGCGGCATCGAGGCCGTCAACGGAATCTGGCACCAACCCGGTGGTGGCGGTCGCGTGAGCCTCAACGGCGTGACCACGGACACCTTCACCGGCACGCTCCAGGCCGACGGTGGCATCGGCTCGGGCATCTACGGTGGTTCGTATCTCGGCACCAAGGCCTATGCTGGCACCATTTATCTCAACGCTGCGAAGCGCGCGCATCTGGAGATCGGCGGCAGCGGAAACCTCGCTCATCTGCGACTCGGCACCGATGACGCCAACGACTACACGTTTGGCGACGTGATCGTCCACAGTGGCGGCGTCCTCGAAGTCGACGGACATGTAAACCGTAACGGCTTTGCCCAGGGCTTTGGCGGCGCCGCGACCCTGAATGTCGCGACCCTGACAGTCGACAGTGGGGGCTACCTGCAGGCCGATGGCCTTGGCTTCACCTTCTGGGATGGCTTCGGCAGCGGACGCTACGCGGTCGGTGGCAGCTACGGCGGCCAAGCGGGCGCGACCGATCCCAACGACACCTACGGCTCGATCACCGATCCGCGCTTTCTCGGCTCAAACGCCAGCAATTCTTCTGGAGGTTTCGGCGGCGGTGCGCTGATCGTCGTTGCCTCCGGTGCGGTGGCGATCGATGGCATCGTGAGCGCGAACGGTCTCGACAGCATGACTGAAGGTGGTGGCGGTGGTTCCGGGGGAACGGTCAATATCACCGCCGCGACGATTTCGGGACTGGGTGAGATCCGTGCCAACGGCGGCACCGCATCGGGCAATTATAACCAGAGCGCGGGTGGCGGTGGGCGCATCGCACTGCACGCGACCAACGGGACGTCCTTCGGCGCTGTAGCCACTCATGCCTTCGGTGGAGTACTGGACGGCCACAGTGGTGGAGCCGGCTCCATCTATCTGCGCACCTCCAGTCAGTCTCCCACGGGCGGAACGCTGATTCTCGACAATAATGGAATCACCGCTCAGGGATCGACCCTGCTGAATGGCGTGTGGGTGACCGACACGTCGGTGGGTGATGCGATCATCCGCAATTCCGCGAAGCTCACGTTCGGGGATCCCGTTGCTCCGACGCCACCTGGCGATCCGAGTCTCACCGTCGCAGGGAATTTCACCAACACCGGCGACATCGCCATGGCGTCTGGCGAGATCATTTTCTCCGGCTCAGCCAACCAGGCGATTGATCTCGGAACGAGCGCGACCCTCGCCTCGATACAAGTCGAGAAATCAGATGGCGTCGCTAGCTTCACGCGCGGATTTACCGCGACGACGTTCACCATCTCCTCCGGCGACACGGTTCGCGTCGCAGCCAATGCCACGATCTTTGCCCACACCTTCCAGGTGAATGGCACTAGCGGCGCGACCGTGTCGCTCGATAGCATCGGGTCCTCCGGTACATGGAGTCTGATCGTGCCGACCGGTGGAGTCCAATCGGTTGCTTACGTCGCCGTTGCCCACTCCGATGCATCGTCAGGAATTGAGATCATTGCAACGGATCACGGGACTGATCTTGGTGGTAATACCAATTGGTTGTTCAGTGGGACCAGTACTCCCAATGAGCCGCCCTCCTTCACAAGAGGCCCAAACATCACGGTGCTGGAAGATACTAGCCCAAACGTGTATGCGGCATGGGCAAGCAACATTAGCGCAGGGCCAGCGGCCGAGTCATCGCAAACCGTGCATTTCCTGGTTATGGAAATTCCTCCTCTGCTCATGCCGCCGCCTCCGTCAATTTTCAGCGGCACGCCCACGATCGATGCAGCCGGAACCCTTCGATTCACTCTTTCACCAAATGCCAATGGCACAGGTGCCCTTCAAATAACTGCACAGGATAATGGCGGCACTGCTTATGGAGGGACGGATCGCAGCGGTTCCGTGATGTTAATTATCACAGTGACCGCAGTGAATGATGCTCCGAGCTTCACGGCTGGCGCGAACCAGTCGGTGGCCGAGGACGCAGGGCCGCAATCGGTCAATGGATGGGCAAGTGTGATCTCGGCTGGGCCAGCAGACGAGTCATCGCAGACCGTCTCCTTCACCGTGACGAATAATAATAGTTCACTTTTCTCAACCGCCCCCGCCATCTCAGACCTTGGTGTCCTGACCTATACTTCTGCAGCAGATGCCAACGGTATCGCCACCATCACGGTGACGGCGGTGGACTCCGGCGGAACGGCCAACGGGGGTTTGGATACGAGTGCCGCGCAAACGTTCACGATTACCATAACTGCGGTCAATGATGCGCCGACCCTGACCGCGATCAGCGATCCGAGCCCAATCCTTGAGGACTCAGGTTCGCAGGCGATTCCGCTGACGGGTATCAGCGCTGGCC
>JACDEN010000476.1 GCA_013816415.1 Planctomycetota bacterium | reverse complement strand
GGCCTGCTTGGCGGTTGCGGGGGCGTCGCCGCTGTGCGCCGCGGCCTTGGCCTCGGCCGTCTCGGTCTTGGCCTTGGCGGCCTCGCCGGAGTTGACGGCGTTGGCGATGTCCTTGACCGGAGCGGCGGGGGCATCGGCCGCCGCCTTCTTCAGGCTCGCCTGGGCTTCAGCGATGGCGGTCCCCGCCTGGCCGATGGCGGCCTCCTGCTGCTTGGCCGCGGTGGTCGCCTGGTCCTTCGCCGTCTTGTCCTTCTTGTTCGCGTTGTCGACCGCAGTGGCGACCCGGCCCTTGGCCTCGGTCAACTCCTTCTCGGCGCGCGCAGCCTCCTTCACGGCGCCATCGAGCGCGGCGACGAGATCGGCACGCTCCTTGTCGGCGAGCGATTTCTCCTGCGCGATCAGCTCGGTGCCCGCCTTCTTGATCGGATCGCCGATCTTGCGCTCGACCTCGCCGCGGTAGTGCTCGGCGATCTTCGGGGCGATCTGATCGTTGACCTTCTTGAGGAACTTCTCGGCCAGCTGCCGCGCATTGCGCTCGCGCAGCTTGGCGAGGAGGTCGTTCACCATCTTCTTCTTGAGATCGGTCATGTGCTGGTCGAGCGACGCGTCGGAGGCGTTCTCGTTGTCCAACTCGTCGGCGTAGGCATCGAGGTCGGATCCCATGTCGTCCATGACATCCGAGAACAGCTCGTCGGCGGCTTTGCCGGTGACGTCGGCGCGGGCGATCTTGGCGAAATCCTCCTTCAGCTGGGCGACGAGCTCCTTCTTGGTCGCGGTCTCGGCGTCCTTCTTCGCCTGCTCCTTGGCCATCCGCTCGGCGTCGCGCGCGCGCTCGGCATCGAGGCGCGCCTGGTCCAGGCGGTGCTGCTCGGCGCGGTAGCGCAGGTATTCGGGGATGCCCCACAGCACGCCGATGGCGAGATGCACGCACACCGACCAGATGATGAACGTCCGCAGCCTGGTCGAACGCGCGCGTGGGGCCGGGGCAGGAGCCTCGGGCGTGGCGGGAGCGGCTGGTTTCGGAGCGTCGCTCATGGTCGTTTCCTGTCTTCGTTCGTTCGCAGGTCGTCGACGGTCAGCCGTCGGCCGGCTTTCCCGGATCGACCGAGAAGCTGACCTGGCGGATGCCGGCGTTCTTGATCGCGTTCCACACCTGGATGATGCGCTGGTACTTCGCGTCCTTGTCGCCGACGATCACCACCACCGGCTCCATCTTCCTCTGCTCGCAGTCCTCGCGGTAGACCTTCAGGTCCTCGACCAGCGCGACCAGGGTCAGGTACTTGTCTTCCGAGCGCTTGCCGCCCGGAAGCGCGACCGTGCCGTCGGCGGTGATCAGGATGCGGCGCGCGTCCTCGGTCGAGATGGTCTGGGGCGCCTCGGCCTTGGGCACGGTGATCTTGTAGACGTTGACCTGCGTCTCCTGGCTCTCCGGCTTCTTGAGCGTGGTCGCGATGAGGAAGAACACGAGCAGCAGGAAGGCGCAGTCGATCATCGGCACGATCGGCAGCTCGATCGTCTCCTCCTCTTCGACGTGGATGTTCATGCGACGAAGCTCTCGCGCTTGAGGAACCAGCCGTGGAGCAGCCCGTCGACCTGCTCCTCGAGCTCGTGCATCATCGAGGTCGAGCGCAGCTTGAAGTAATGGTACAGCGACAGGCACGGCACGGCGATGAACAGGCCGGCCCCGGTGCAGACCAGGAATTTCGAGATGCCGTGCGCGAGCACCGACGCGTCGCCGAGGGCGCCGGCGTCGGCCACCGCGGCGAACGTCTCCATCATGCCGAGCACCGTGCCGAGCAGGCCGAGCAGCGGCTCGAGCATGCCGACCACCGCCAATGGATAGGCGCGTTGGATGTGCTGGCGCATCTCGCGGCCGCCGATGTCGCCGATCGCGCGCGAGACGTCGGTGATCGGGTTGCCCTTGTGGGTGACGATGAACTTGATGATGCGCCCAAGCGTGCTCGGGTTGCGCTCGCACAGACTGAGGATCTCGGCGTATTTCCCTTCGCGCCACAGCGCGTCGGCCTTTTCGGCGAGACCGTCTGGGACGATCGACTTGCGGCGCAGGCGGGTGAAGCGTTCGATGGCGTACGCGCCGGCGAGCACCGAGAGCAGCAGCTGGATCGCCACCGTCCATCCGCCCTCCATGAGCTTGGCGGGGGCATGGGCGATGGTGGCGAAGAAGCCGTGCGGAGTCTTGGCCTTCACCGGTGCGGATGCGGCCGCGCTCGCGGGCGCGGCGGACTCCTGCGCAGGCGCCGACCCCAGCAGCAGCGAGATGCAGAGCAGGAAACCGGCAGCCACAGCACGCATGCGATCGATCCCGAAGAGCGCCTCCGGGCGGCGGCCGCTCGAGGAGACGCGAGGCTTGGACAGGCAATCGATCATGATTGGCGGCCTTCCTTTCAAAGCAACCCGGGATGGAGTCGTCAGCGTGATCCATCTGGAACGGTCGAACGGTCCCGCCGGTGACAACCAGAAGCAACGGCGTTGAGCGAGTGGGGATTGAATCCGCTGACGTGACGCCATTGCAAACCGGAAGGCCGATGGGTCCGCCCGGCCTTTGTGGTCCATGTAACGCTTTACCAGGGACGGTGCCCGCCATCGTCACGTCATGTCAGCCGCGTCGATCCTGTCAGTGAGCGGATCGGTCCAGGAATGGCCCGAGGGCTTCTCCCAGAGCCTGCCAAATGATGCATGGCTGGTGCTGCACAGCTATCCCAAGCAGGAGAAGCGTCTGATCTGGGATCTGCGCGTCCGCGGTTTCGCGAGCTGCACCTTCTTCGAGCGACGCGTCCGCCATTACCGCGGCAAGGGCCGCCAGACCAGCCTGGTGCCGCTGCTCGGCGGCTACGTCTTCGTCCCTGCCCGCTGCGAGGACAAGGCCGAGCTCTTCGCCACCCATCGGGTGGTGCGCATCCTCGACGTGGTCCAGCCGGCGGCCCTGGCGCGCGACCTCACGGCGCTGTGCCGCCTGGTCAACGCCACCGACCTGCCGCTGATGGTCCGGCCTGAGATCATCGCCGGCACGCTCATCGACATCCGCTACGGCACCTTCGCCGGCTGCAGTGGCGTGGTGGTGCGCCGACAGAACCGCTTGGAGCTGGTGGTGAATCTGGGAATGCTCGGCACCTCGGTGTCGGTCACCTTGCCAGCTGAGCTCGCTCAGCTGGCTTCTTAATCGGGGGCTGCGCCCCCAAACCCCCACGCACCTTTGTCGCCGTTAAATCCTGGCCGGGACGGCCAGGATTTTTGCGTGATGGGCTGCGCCCATTTTATCACGCAACCACGGCTCGGCGGTCGTGTGGCGGCTCCGCCGCCTCGAGATGATATGAGTCGGGGGCTGCGCCCCCAAACCCCGCGACCTTTGTCGCCGTTCGTGCGGCGGCTCCGCCGCCTCGAGAGCATATCATCGGGGGCTTCGCCC
>JACDEN010000475.1 GCA_013816415.1 Planctomycetota bacterium | reverse complement strand
CCAGAAGCCCGGCGCGCGGAGGGCGGTCTCCGGGCGGCCTCCGAAGAGGAGTCCGAGCGCCGTCAACCCGAGAAGCGCCGCGAGCTTCGCCGCCGTGAAGAGGTTCTGCGTCCGGGTGCCGGCGCGCAGCAGGGCGAGGGCGGCCTCGGCGGCGCGGAGATCAGCCTGGCGCACCGCGATCGCTGCACGTTCGAGCCCATCGTCGAGTTCGGCGACGACGTCTCCGGCCGCGACGGCGGCGCCCTGGCGATGGGGGATGGCTCGGACGGTGCCGGACAGCTCGAATGCCAGCACCCGGTCATCGTGCTCGATCACGCCCTGGTGCAGCCCCGGGCCATCGAGGGGCGCGTGATGTCCGCACGACACCAGCATCGCGGTCAGTGAGAGACCAGCGAGGCGCAGCGCGACGAGGGTGGTTCGCATGGGCGCTGAGCCTGCCGACCCGTCAGCGGGCGCCAGCGGCTTTCAGCAGAGCCTGGAGCAGCGCAGCAGCGGAACCTAGAGCGCTTTGAGCAGATCCTCGGTGACCTTCTTGGCGTCGCCGAGCAGCATCATGGTGTTGTCGCGGTAGAAGAGCTCGTTGTCGATGCCGGCGTAGCCGCTGGCGAGCGAGCGCTTCACGAACAGCACGGTCTTCGCCTTCTCGACGTCCAGGACCGGCATGCCGAAGATCGGGCTCTTGGGGTCTGAGCGCGCGGCGGGATTGGTGATGTCGTTGGCGCCGATGACGTAGGCGACGTCGGTCATGGCGAAATCGCGGTTGATCTCTTCGAGCTCGGCGACGTCGTCGTAGGGGACGTTGGCCTCGGCGAGCAGCACGTTCATGTGGCCGGGCATGCGGCCTGCGACCGGATGGATGGCGTAGCGGACCTTCACGCCGTTCTTCTTGAGCATGTCGGCCATCTCGCGCAGCGCGTGCTGGGCCTGCGCCACCGCCATGCCGTAGCCTGGAACGATGATCACCGAGCTGGCGTTCTTCATGATGAAGGCCGCGTCGTCGGCGTTGCCGGTCTTGACCGGCCGCTGCTCCTGCTTGGCGCCGCCGGCAGCAGCGGTCTCGCCGCCGAAGCCGCCGAAGATGACGTTGAAGATCGAGCGGTTCATCGCCTTGCACATGATGTAGCTGAGGATGGCGCCCGACGAACCCACGAGCGCTCCGGTGATGATCAGCAGGTTGTTGTGCAGCGTGAAGCCGATGCCCGAGGCCGCCCATCCGGAATAGGAATTCAGCATCGAGACCACCACCGGCATGTCGGCGCCGCCGATCGGGACGATCAGCAGCAGGCCGAGAGTCAGCGAGAGGCCGACCAGGGCCCAGAACGCGCACGGCTGCTGATCGACGACCAGCCAGATGCACACCGCGATGGTCGCCGCGCCGAGCAGCGCGTTCACCAGGTGCTGGCCGCGGAAGACGAGGGGGGCTCCAGAGACCAGGCCCTGGAGCTTGGCGAAGGCGACCACCGAGCCGGTGAAGGTGACGGCGCCGATTGCGGTTCCGATCGCCATCTCGATCAGGCTCGAGGTGTGGATGTGATCGCGCGCGCCGATACCCAGCGCCTCGGGATTGTAGTAGGCAGCGGCGGCGACCAGCACCGCAGCGGCGCCGACCAGCGAATGGAAGGCGGCGACCAGCTGCGGCAGCGCGGTCATCTGGATCTTGAGGGCGATCACCGTGCCGATCGCGCCGCCGATCAGGGTGGCGGCGGCGATCCACGGCAGGCTGATCATCCCCGGCGTCGCCACCGTGGTGCCGATGGCCAGCGCCATGCCGAAGATGCCGAGCAGGTTGCCGCGGCGGGCGGATTCCGGCGAGGACAGTCCGCGCAGGGCGAGGATGAAGCAGACCGACGAGGCGAGATAGAGGAGGGCCGCGAGATTGCCGGTCATGGCTTTCGCCGTTTGTCGTTCATGGCTTGCGCCGTTTCTTGAACTTGTCGAGCATGCGCTGGGCGATGACGAAGCCGCCGAAGATGTTGACCGCCGCGAGCGTGATCGCGACGAAGCCGAGCAGCTGGCTCATCTCGACCCCATGCGCACGGGCATGGGCTCCGGCGGCGATGATCGCACCGACGATGATCACGCTCGAGATGGCGTTGGTCACCGCCATCAGCGGCGAGTGCAGGGCCGGGGTCACGCGCCAGACCACGTAGTAGCCGATGAAGCAGGCGAGGATGAACACCGTCAGGCTGGCGATGACCGGATCGATCCCGACCGAAGCCGCGAGCGCGGTGGTCGCCGTGGGATCCGGGACAAGGGTGTATTGCGGATCGACGGCGGCGCTGTCCATGGTCAGGGCTTCCCGGCTGGAGCCGCGACGGCCGCGGCAGCGAAGCTCGGATGCACGACCGCGCCACCGCGGGTGAGCATGCTCGCCTTGACGATCTCGTCGCTGGTCTCGAGTTGGAGCGCCTTGGTCTTGGCATCGACCAGCAGGGTGACGAACGACACCAGGTTGCGCGCGTACAGCGCGCTGGCGTCGATCGGCAGGCGACCGGGGACATTGCGGTGGCCGACCACCTTCACCCCGTTGATGTCGATGACGCGGCCGGACTCGGAGAGCTCGCAGTTGCCGCCGGTCTCGACCGCGAGATCGACGATCACCGATCCCGGACGCATCGAGCGCACCATCTCGGCCGACACCAGGCGCGGAGCCTGCCTGCCGGGGATGGCCGCGGTGCAGATGACGATGTCCTGCTTCTTCAGGGTGTCGGCGACCAGCGCGGCCTGGCGGCGCTTGTAGTCCTCCGACATCTCCTTGGCGTAGCCGCCCTTGGTCTCGGCCTGCTTGGCCTCGTCGCTTTCGAGCCAGACGAAGGTGGCGCCGAGGCTTTCGACCTGCTCCTTCGCGGCCGGACGCACATCGGTGGCGCTGACCACGGCGCCGAGGCGGCGCGCGGTGGCGATCGCCTGCAGGCCCGCGACGCCCGCGCCGAGCACGAGCACCTTCGCCGGCGGCACGGTGCCGGCGGCGGTCATCATCATCGGCAGGAAGCGGCCGAGATGCACGGTCGCCAGTAGTACCGATTTGTACCCGGCGACGTTTGACTGCGAGGACAGCGCGTCCATCGACTGTGCGCGCGAGATCCGCGGGATCGCCTCCATCGCGAATGAGGTCGCGCCCGCGGACGCGAGTGCCTGCGTCGTCTCGGGGTTCGACAGCGGCCCCAGGAACCCGACGAGAATGGTGTCGTTGCCGAGCTTGCCGATCTCCTCGGCACTGGGCGGGGCGACCTTCGCCACGACGTCGGCGCTCCAGACGTCCTCGCCGATGCTCGCGCCGGCCTCCTCGTAGGCCTCGTCGGAGAGCATCGCGGCCGATCCGGCGCCCGATTCGACGACGACCTCGAAGTCCTTCGCGGTCAGTTTGCGGATGACCTCGGGGACGAGCGCCACTCGGCGCTCCCCGTCAGCCGTCTCTCTTGGCACTCCCACCT
>JACDEN010000474.1 GCA_013816415.1 Planctomycetota bacterium | reverse complement strand
GGCGTCGACACCGAGGATCTCGAGTCCGACGCCGCGCCGGCCGCGCCGCCGCCGAAGCCGATCCAACGACCTCCGGCGAAGAGTCCGCCGGCCCAGCCGCGCGAACGCACGCCGGTCCCGCAGGACGACGAGCGCCATTCGAAGCGCATCAGCGCCTCGCGCCTGGCGCTGGTCGAGCCGCAGCCGAGCACGGGAAACGGCCTCTTCCGCAAGATGTCCAATCTGCTCGGAGGCGGCCGCGCCGAGCGCCAGCGCCTCGAGCAGCTCGAGTCCGAACGGCAGATGCTGCTGGTCGAGGCCGGCCGCCTCAGCCTGGGACGTGGCGGCGGCCTGGGCATCGGCGAAGCGTCGGTGATGGCGCTCGCCGCCGGCAAGGTCGCGACCATCCGCCCCGAGGAGCTCGATGGAGCGGTGTTCGACAAGTGGAAATCCCTGCGCGAGCGCGCCAAGATCCTCGACACCGAGATCTCGGCGCTGCGCCGGGTCCTCGACCTCGGGCCGGACACCGAGGCGCTGCTGCTGCCGGCGCCGGTCCTGCGCCCTCAGATCAAGGCGCAGCAGGAGCAGGCGTTCGCCAACCTCGACGGCTATCGCACCGAGAACCTCGACGATCAGGAGTTGCCGGAACTCGACTCGCCGAAGATCCCCACGCCGGTGCCTGCGCGGTCGCTCTCCAGCGGTCGCAACCGGGCCGCACGTCGTAAGCGTTGATCGGCTCAGCCGTCTCATCCTGGACGCTCCAAGTGCTATGCCGCCACGAACCTGTGAGGAACAATGGCTAGCATCCTGAACTGCCGTCCGTAGATTCAGACGGCTTTCGCCACACCTCCGCAGACGGGCCATCGGCCCTGCTGGATGTAGACCTGGGCCGCCCTCGCGTCCCGATCGAGGACCTCATGCCTGACAACCTGCCACCGCCTCCGAACAAGCCCCGCGGTCTGCTGATGATCATGCTGGCGATGTTCGGCGTGCTGCTGCTGAGCATCTACATGGTGCGCGGCCTCACGCCCAAGGACAAGCCGTGGAGCAAGCTCATCGAGGACATCCGCGACGGTCGCATCGCGAAGGTGCAGACGCGACAGGATTTCGCCCTGGTCACCGAGACCAACGGCACCGAGCCCGGCAAGACCTACCGCGTCTTCTATCAGGGCGGCCGTCTCGAAGACGCCGACAAGCGCGAGCTCAACGATGCGATCGAAGCCCGCAACAAGATCGCCTTGGAGCAGAACGCCAAGAATGACGGCAACATGGTCCTGGTCGACCGCGAGGGCCAGGATCCCCCGGGCGCGTGGAGCCAGATGGTGCCCAGCCTGGTGTTCTTCGCGCTCTTGATCGGCGCCCTCTATTTCTTCGTCTTCCGCCGCATGAGCCAGGGCGGCGGCGTGCTGTCCTTCGGCAAGAGCCGGGCGCAGCTGATCACCAAGGGCAAGACCGGGAAGACCTTCAAGGACGTCGCCGGCATCGACGAGGCCAAGGAGGAGGTCGAGGAGCTGGTCGCGTTCCTGAAGAACCCCAAGAAGTTCCAGAAGCTCGGCGGACGCATCCCGCGCGGCGTGCTGCTGGTCGGTCCTCCGGGCACCGGCAAGACGCTGCTCGCCAAGGCCATCGCCGGCGAGGCCGACGTGCCGTTCTACTCGATCTCCGGTTCGGATTTCGTCGAGATGTTCGTGGGCGTCGGCGCCTCGCGCGTGCGCGACCTGTTCAACCAGGCGAAGGACAATTCGCCGTGCATCATCTTCATCGACGAGATCGACGCCGTCGGCCGCCGCCGCGGCTCGGGCATGTCCTCGGGTGGCCATGACGAGCGCGAGCAGACGCTCAATGCCATCCTGGTCGAGATGGACGGATTCAGCTCGACCGACAAGGTCATCGTCATCGCCGCGACCAACCGCGTCGACGTGCTCGATCCCGCGCTCCTGCGCCCGGGCCGCTTCGACCGCCACATCTTCGTGTCACTGCCGGACATCGCCGGCCGCGAACAGATCCTCACCGTCCACGCCGGCAAGGTGAAGATGGGCGCCGACGCCGATCTGCAGGTGATCGCCCGCGGCACCCCCGGATTCAGCGGCGCGGACCTCGAGAGCCTGATCAACGAGGCGGCGCTCAACGCCGCGCGCTACGACCAGGAGGCCGTCACCCAGAAGGACCTCGAGTACGCGCGCGACCGCGTCGCGTTCGGACGCGAGAAGAAATCCGGCTCGCGCGCCATGCCCGAGCGCGAACGCGTCATCACCGCCTACCACGAGGCCGGCCACGCGATGCTGCAGCTGCTGGTCGACGGCGGCGACGAACTGCACAAGGTCACCATCATCCCGCGCGGCCGCTCGCTCGGCTCGACCATGTTCCTGCCCAACGAGGACCGCCACACCCACGGCAAGCGCAAGCTGATGGGCGAGATCTGCGTGCTCTTCGGCGGACGCATAGCGGAAGAGATCTTCTGCAACGACATCACCACCGGCGCCTCCAACGACATCCAGCGTGCGACCCAGCTCGCGCGCGGCATGGTCTACGAGTGGGGCATGTCCGAGAAGATGGGCCCGATCAAGTACACGGAAGAGCACGACAGCATGATGGGCCCCGAGTCGGTGGTCACCGCCAGCGCGCAGACGCGGCGTGAGCTCGACGAGGAGATGCGCCTGATCATCGACGGCCAGTACGCGCGGGCGAAGCTGCTGATCGAAGGCAATGCCGACGCGCTCGAGCGCATCGCGAAAGCGCTGCTCGAGCACGAGACGCTCGACGGCGGCCAGGTGAAGACCCTGATGGCGGGTGGAGAGATCCCGCCGCGGCGTTCGACCGTGACCGTGCCGAAGCTCGATCAGCCGCCCAAGTCCGAGCCGAAGGCTGAGACCAAGCCGGCTCCTCCGATCGGCGGCCAGGACCTCAAGCCCAGACTCGCCTGATCCCGGGCGGCCGGACCTCCGTCCATGGGCGCGCTCGTCGCTCTCGCCAGCGTCCTCACCGCCTTCCTGCTGGTATCGATCCGCGGATTCCCGCGCGGCTCCGCGCTGCTGGGCGCGGTGAGCGTCGTCTCGGCCGCGGTCTTCCTCGCGCTGGTCGCCTTCGTCCATCCCTCGGGGGATGACTACGACTTCGCGCTCGCCCTGCGCGGCGGCGGTCCGTGGTCGGTGGTGTCGCAGTTCTACCACCAGTGGTCGGGGCGCTTTTCCGCCATCCTGGTCACCTCCGTGGTCACCTCGCTGCATCCGCTCGCGTGGGCATGTCGCAGCGCGTTGATCGCGGTGGTGGTGATCGAGGC
Organism: Planctomycetota bacterium; assembly: GCA_013816415.1. Classification (GTDB taxonomy): domain Bacteria; phylum Planctomycetota; class UBA11346; order UBA11346; family UBA11346; genus JACCZE01. Next base: position 178 of record JACDEN010000474.1, on the reverse strand, counting down.
GGCGGCGCTGGCCGCGATCATCCGCGTCGGCAGCGCGCGCAGCGTCTCGCGCGCGCAGGCCGCGTGGGTGGCGCTGGTCGTCATGTGCGTCTGCGCCGGCAGCATGCCGTCGACCGCCGAAGGCCTGTATTGGATGAGCGCGGTGCTCGGCTACGGGCTCGGCTTCGCCGTGCTACTG
>JACDEN010000473.1 GCA_013816415.1 Planctomycetota bacterium | reverse complement strand
TAAGCACGGCGTGCCGCTTCCCGACGACACCGTCGCCGGCGTGAAGCAGTCGCAGGCGCTGCTCTTCGGCGCGATCGGCGGCCCGAAGTGGGAGAAGGTTCCCCACCACATCAAACCCGAGGCCGGCCTGCTCAAGCTGCGCAAGGAGCTTGGCGCGTTCGCCAACCTGCGCCCGGCCGTGGTCTTCGACGAGCTGCTCGACGCGAGCACGATCAAGCCCGAGGTGCTCAAGGGCACCGACATCATGGTGGTGCGCGAGCTCACCGGCGGCATCTACTTCGGGCAGCCGCGCGGCATCGAGGGCGAAGGCCCGACGCGCCGTGGCTTCAACACCGAGGTCTACACCGTCGCAGAGATCGAACGCATCGTGCGCGTGGCTTTCGGCATCGCCCGCACCCGCCGCAAGAAGCTGTGCTCGGTCGACAAGGCGAACGTTCTCGAGTCGAGCCAGCTGTGGCGCGACGTCGCCACCAGTGTTGGCGCGGAGTTCCCAGACGTGCAGCTGAGCCACATGTATGTCGACAACTGCGCCATGCAGCTGATCCGCGATCCGCGACAGTTCGACGTCATCGTCACCGGCAACATCTTCGGCGACATCCTCTCCGACGAGGCGAGCCAGCTCACCGGCTCGATCGGCATGCTGGCCTCCGCCTCGGTCGGCGGACCAGTGGGATTCTTCGAGCCCATCCATAGCTCCGCGCCTGACATCACCGGCCAGCGCAAGGCCAACCCGCTGGCGATGATCGGCAGCGTGGCGCTGCTCCTGCGCTATGGCTTGAAGCTCGAAGCGGAGGCCGCGCTGGTCGAACGCGCCATCCGCTCCGTGCTCGCAGCCGGGATGCGCACCGGGGACATCCGACAACCCGGATGCACGCTGCTCGACACCGTGCAGATGGGCGATGCGGTCGTCGCTCGCCTCGGGACAAAGCCGTAACCATCGGCCTTGTTGGACGGTAGGCCGACACGCGCTGGCCTTTTCGCATTGGAACGGTCTTGCTAAACGAAGGTCCACCGTTTTAATGCCGCTCTTATGAGCACGTACCGGATCCTCGCCGCCAGCCTGGCGGTCATCGTCTCCCTCCACTTGGTCGGCTGCGGAAATCGCGACCTCAACTACAAGACGGTCGAGACGGAGGAGCTCAAGAAGGAGATCCGGGACCTCGAGGCGCAGCTCGACGCCTGTGAGAAGCGCAAGGTCAGCGGCATCTATGATTCCGCTCCCGACCATGCGACCGCCCGCACCCGTGCTCTGACCGGCGTTGAACAACGCGACGAGAAGATGCAGCACGTTCTGAGCATCGAGAGCAACGTCCTGTTCGCTCCGGGCTCGGCCAAACTCACGTCCGAAGCCAAGGCCACGCTCTCGCGCGTGATCGCGGTCATCCAGAAGGACTACCCGAACCATTGGGTACGCATCGACGGCCACACCGACAACGCCAACATCACGCGGTCGAAGGACAAGTGGGACGACAACTGGGATCTCTCGGGCGGCCGCGCCCAGGCGGTGCTCCACTACCTGCTCGACCATGGCATCCCCTCCAAGGAGCTCGGCTTTGCCGGCTTCGGCCAGGAACGCCCGCGGGGTCCGAACTCGAGCGACGCCGCCAAGTCCAAGAATCGCCGCGTCGAGATCGTCGTCATCCCCAAGGAGTGACGCGCCTGCGGATCCGGTTCACGACACCCAAGAGGCTCCTCTTGGGTGTCGTCGTTTGGTCAGCTGCGAGAGGCGGTCATGGCGGATAAGGGAAAGCCGAGCGGATTGCGGATCATCATCGCGTGGATCGCGCTGCTGTGGCTGATCGAACTGTGCGATATCGCGCTGACCTGGAAATTCGGACCGCACCAGGGCGGCGGTGTGTGGGAAGGCGGCTTCCTCGATGTCCGCTTCGGTCTGCAACCGCGGATGTGGTGGGGCCTGATCGGGATTCCCTGCGCGCCGTTTCTGCACGGCGGCTTCGCGCACCTGGCTGTGAATTCGCTCGGACTGCTGCTGCTGGGATGGGCGAGCCTGGCGTACAGTTCACGGCTGACCAGTTTTGCGGTCGGATACGCAGTGCTCTACTCCGGCGTGCTGACCTGGCTGATCGGAGAATCGGGATCCTGCCATATCGGGGCGAGCGGCGTGATCTTCGGACTGATCGGCTTCCTCTTCGGAAATGGACTGTTCCGACGGGGATTCCTGCCGCTGATCCTGGCGGTGGTGACGATGGTGCTTTTCGGCGGTGCGCTGCCGCAGGCGTTGCCGGTGCCGCAGACCGGGCCGGTCCATTACAGCTGGGAGATGCATCTCGGAGGACTGCTCGGTGGCCTGTCGGCCAGCTGGCATCTGCGCAAGGAGAAGGCCTAGCCTAGCCGATCGCAGCGGCGCCTGCGGCCGATCAGCCGGACTTCTTCAACTCGTCGGCGGCCATGCCGAGCAGACCCTTCACCGTCTCCTCGGCCTGGGGATTGCCGGCGTTCTCGCGCAGGTACGCGAGGATCTGGTGCTGCAGCTTGTTCGCCACGCGTTCGAGTCCGTAGCGCAGCTCGGCGCGGTCGGTGACGCCGAGCTTCGCCGCGAGACGGACCTCCTCGGCCGCGACGATGTCCTGGAAAAAGCTCGAGACGCGCGCCAGCAGCACGCTCTGCCCGGGACGATGGCTTGCGGAGTAGTCGCGCACGTGCGCATCGACCACGGCCTCGGCGGCAGCGACCTCCTCGGTGCGCAGCTTGCGGTTCTGGGCGACCACCGATTCGAGGTGGTCGATGTTGTACAGATAGACATCAGGCAGATGCGCGACCCGGGGATCGATGTCGCGCGGCACGGCGAGATCGATGAAGAGCAGCGATCGTCCGCGGCGGCTCCCGCGATGCATCGCAGCACGGACGTCGGATTCGCTCACCACGTGATGCGGAGCCGCGGTCGACGAGACGACGATGTCATGGCTCACCAGCGCTGCCGACAGCTCGGCCCACGGATGGACCTGCGCACCGCTCCGCTCGGCGATGGCGAGGGCGCGGTCCTGGTTTCGGTTGACGATGCCGATGTGGCGGACGCCGTGCTCCATCAGGTAGGTGACCGCCAATTCGGCCATCTCGCCGGCGCCAAGCACCAGCAGCCGGGCGTCGGAAAGGTCCCCGTGGATATGCCGGGCGAGATCGACCGCGACCGAGGCGATGCTGAGCTTGTGCTTGCCGAGCGCGGTGTCGGTGCGCACGTCCTTGCCCACGGAAAATGCGCGCTGGAACAGCGGATTGAGCAAGGGGCCGGCGAAGCGCTGCGCGAGCGCCCAATCGTAGGCTTCCTTCGCCTGGCGAACGATCTGGTCCTCGCCGAGGACCAGGCTCTCGAGGCCGGCGACCACGCGGAACAGGTGGCGGACACCCGCCTGGCCGGCGTGCCAGTAGCAGTGGCGCTCCACCACCGACGGCTCGACCCCCTGGAATTCCGCGATCGCCTGCG
>JACDEN010000472.1 GCA_013816415.1 Planctomycetota bacterium | reverse complement strand
GCTCACGGGCGCTGCGCGCCCCTGCATCGCTGCGCGATGCCTGCCGCGCGGCGGCAGGTTCGCTGGGTTTTCACGGCGCGGCGACGCGCTCGATCACCAGCTCGGCGTCCGGCGGCGGCACCAGCGCGCCGTGGCTGGTCACCACCTGGTTCGGCGAGCACAGGTCCCCGATCTGGCCGCGCACCGCGTCGAGGTGCACGCCGGCGTACCACAGGCAGGCGACGACGATGGTCGAGCAGATGTAGTCGTGGCCGATCTGCTCGGGCCTCTCGGGCCGCAGGTTCGAGTTCCACAGGCCGAACATGCCGGAGAAATCGTAGCCGTACCAGTGCCCGGCCTTGTCGTGGGAGATCCGTACGAAGTCGCGGATGCGGGCGGTGTCGACGCGCTTCCAGCGGTCGAGGCGGTAGGCGTCCCAGTGGTGCGCGGCCAGCGTCTCGAGGCCTTCACCGGTGTTCGGACCCTTGAAGCTCTCGCTCGAGAACAGGCACAGGCGTCCGGGGATCTCCGGATCCGCAACCACCATCGCGAGGTGGCCATATTTCAGCACCCGGTAGCCGACGACGTTGAGGTTGCCGTGCGCGATTTCGCGGCGCGCCTCCGACGGCGGCAGGCGGTAGGCGATGACATCGCCTTCGCGCAGGGACGCGAGCGCGACGCCGGCAGCGTCGTCGTCGATGCCGCGATCGAAGGATCCGCACGGCACGAACGAGCAGACGTCCTCCGGCGGGGCGGTTGTCGAGGGCCCGTGGGTGGACGGGCGCTCGATCCAGCGCAGCGCGAACCACCCGCCGTGGTTCGGCTCGGCGCGCGAACAGCCGCATGCGAAGAAGGTGAAGAAGGTGAGGAGCGCCATCATGATAGACGGCGCGGTGACCGGGCGGATCCCTGGGGCATTACGGGTGCGCGCATCATCCTCGCAGGTCCTGGTCATCCCATCTGGTAGCCGAATCCGCACGCGGAGCCACCGATATCGATCGCCGATGCCCGTCGGTCCTGGTGCGTGCATTGCCGCAGCGTACCGGTTGCCTGGGCGCCTATCTCCTCCGCTATCAGAAGAACGGTGTGCGAGGAATGGCGATCGGATCGCTGACCATCATGGTGTATTGCGCTCGCGCCAGCGCGTCGGCGCCATCCCGGCGATCGCCTTGAAGCGCTTCGAGAAATGGTACAGGTCCGGATAGCCGACCTGGGCGCCGACCTCCGCCATCGGCAGGCGGGTGCGCGCGAGCAGCAGCTTCGCCGCCTCGATGCGCGCGATCGCAAGCGCCGCCATCGGCGTGGTGCCGGTTTCGCTCGCGAACTTGCGGCACAGGTAGCGCGGATTCAAGTCAGCGACGTGCGCGAGATCCGCGAGCGTCAGCGGCAGGTGGTGGCAGCGCCGCAGGTACTCCTGCAGTTCGCGCGAAGTGGTGCCCTGCGCCGGAGCGGCGCGCACCTCGTCGCGGTCGTGCAGGTAGCGCACCAGCAGGATGAGAAAGGCGGCGAGCGATGCGCCGGCGAGCTCCTCGTGGCCTTCGCGCGCGCCATTGGCCTCGGCGCAGGCGCGGCGCAGATGCTCTCGCAGCTCCTGTTGCTGGCTCGCTGGCAGGTCGGAGAGGTTGCCGACATGGTTCGGGACGCGCACGCTGCGGCCGGGCAGCCGGAATTTGAAGCTGTAGCCCTGGAGCGGATCCGACCGCGACGAGCGGAACGCATGGCGGTCCCCCGGGTTGCTGACGAAGACGTCGCCCGGACGGACCCGGAACAGCAGGCCGACCAGGCGCAGGTCCCCGGTGCCCCCATAGAAGTGGTCGAGCTGGTGGAACGGATGCGCATGGGCGTCGATCGCGCGCTCCGGCCGCCACGCGAGGTCCTCGCTGGAGACCACGTTGGGGTTGGCGAAGGCGGCGAACAGCCGGCGCGGCCAGGAGGGGGTCGGTTCGGGCATCAGTGAATAATCGACAAGCGGAAAAGACAGGGAAGTGACAAGGCGCCATGGCGTCCTCCCCCGGCGGATCCCTAGGATGGCGCCATGCGATCCCTCCTCTGGTTCACCAAATTCCTCAAAGGCCTGGATGCTGAGCGGGTGGGCGCGGCTGCTGCTCGCGCAGGCTTCGACGGCCTCGATCTCGCGATCCGGCCGGGCCAATGCGTCCAGCCATCTGATGCGCGGCGGACGCTTCCCGAAGCGATGGCGGTGTGGCGCTCGCAGGGACTGCGCGTCGAGCTGGCGACGCTCCCGGGCGACGCCATCGATCCGGGAGACCCCGATACGCGCGGCACTCTCGAAGCGTGCGCCGACGCCGGCATCCGCCTGGTGAAGCTCGGCTATTGGACCTGGCAGCCGGGCGAGGATTACTGGAAACGCGTCGACGCCATCACGGCCGCGCTCGCGGGCTTCGAGGCGATCGCGCGCCGGCTCGGCATCACCGTGCTGGTGCACACGCATAGCGATCGCTACTACGGCGCGAATGCCGCCGGCGCGGCGCTGTTGGTTCGCCGATTCGATCCGAAGCACGTCGGCATCTACCTCGATCCCTGCCACCTCGCGCTCGATGGCGAGCCGTTGGACCTAGCCCTCGCCATCGCCGGCGGGCATCTCGCCATGGTCGCGGTCAAGAACGCGCACCTGCTGCCCGCTCAGCGCGACGCCGGCGGTCAGCGCTGGACGCAGGACTGGTGCGCGGCGTCGGAGGGGCTGGTGCACTGGGGCGACGCACTGCGCGCGCTGGACGCCGTCGGCTACCGCGGTCCGCTGAGCCTGCACGGCGAGTACTCTCAGAGCGAGGAACGCGAGGCGGTGACGCGGCTGGTCTGCGAGGATCTGGCGTTCATCCGTTCGCTCACACCGGCCCAGGCGCTCGCGCAGGGGGCGCGATGAGCGGCGCTGCGACTCCGCAGCCCGAGAACGCGGCGCGCGCGGCGCGCCTCGAGATGCGCGCCGGACGCTGGACCGGTCCCACGCAGTGGCGCGTGCCCGGCCATGTGCAGTGCAACCTGGTGGTGCTGCCGCGCGCCGAGGCCTTCGACTTCCTGGTCTACTGCCAACGCAATCCCAAGGCCTGTCCGGTGATCGACATCACCGATGTCGGCGATCCCGAGCCGCGCCATGCGGCGCCGGGCGCGGATCTGCGCACCGATCTGCCGAAGTACGCGATCTACCGCGACGGGAAGCGCGAGGAGGATGTCACGGACATCACCACGCAGTGGCAGCGCGATTCGGTCGCCTTCCTGATCGGCTCCAGCCTGACCTTCGACTATGCGCTCGAACGCGCGGGGATTCCGCGCTCGCCGGAAGTCTGGGTGCTCAACACCACGGTGCCGACGCGTAGTGCGGGTCCGTTCGCGGGGCCGCTGGTGGTGACCATGCGCTGGATGACGCCGGAGCAGGCGATCACCGCGACGCAGCTCACCGCGCGCTTTCCCGCCAACCATGGTGCGCCGGTGCATATCGGCGACC